>NZ_DBHIXN010000041.1:0-18221 GCF_057270615.1 Leptotrichia sp. | reverse complement strand
ATGGAACAAAACTTTACGCAAAAAAGTATGAGTGCCATCTCGGAAGCTCATAACTTTGCGATTAGATATAAACATTCCGAGATAAAAACAGAGCATTTACTTCTTGCTTTGATTAATCAAATGGATGGACTTATTCCTAACATTCTACAAAAGATGGGAATTAATCCTGCCGAATTGACTAAAAAGCTTGAAGCGAAATTAAATAGTATGCCAAAAATTGAAGGTGGAGTTGGTGAAGCAAGACCGAACGCTGAAGTTAATCGAATAATTGTCGGTGCTGAAGATTATGCTAAAAAGATGGGTGACAGCTACATTAGTACAGAGCACTTATTTCTTGCGGCATTTGATAACAACTCTTTCTTGAAGGAAAATGGCGTTAATAAAAAACAATTTGAAAATGTTTTAAATGAGGTTAGAGGAGGAAGAAAAATTATGACAGACAACCCTGAAAGTACTTACGAAGCATTAGATAAGTTTGGTAAGGATTTGGTTGAGTTGGCGAGAAAAGGTAAATTGGACCCAATAATTGGTCGTGACCAGGAAATTCGTCGTGCAATCCAAATTTTATCAAGAAGAAATAAAAATAATCCGATTTTAATTGGGGAACCTGGTGTTGGTAAAACTGCTATCGCTGAAGGAATTGCTCAGAGAATCTTGAAAGGAGATGTACCTGAAAACTTGAAGGATAAAACAATCTTTTCATTAGATTTAGGAGCGTTGGTAGCTGGTGCTAAATATCGTGGGGAATTTGAAGAAAGATTAAAAGCGGTTCTTGAAGAAATTGAAAATAGTGAAGGTAGAATAATTTTATTCATTGATGAAGTTCATAACATCGTTGGAGCTGGAAAAACTGAAGGTTCAATGGATGCTGGAAACCTTTTAAAGCCAATGCTTGCTCGTGGTGAAGTAAAAGTAATTGGTGCGACAACAATTGATGAATATAGAAAATATATTGAAAAAGATGCGGCTCTTGAAAGAAGATTCCAACCTGTAATGGTTAATGAGCCAACCATTGAAGATACAATTTCAATTCTTCGTGGATTGAAGGAAAAATTTGAAATCTTCCATGGAATTAGAATAACTGACAATGCGATAGTTACTGCTGCAACAATGAGTGACAGATATATTAATGATAGATTTTTGCCAGATAAAGCGATTGACTTAATTGATGAAGCTGCTGCGAAGGTAAAAACTGAAATTAATTCGATGCCAGTTGAATTGGATGAAATTACAAGAAGATTAATGCAATTGGAAATTGAAAAAGTTGCGTTGAGTAAAGAAACTGACAAGGCTTCTAAAGAAAGATTGACTACTCTTGAAAAAGAAATTGCTGATTTAAAGGATGAAGAAAAAGAATTGAAATCACAATGGGAAAGAGAAAAACAGGAAGCTGGAAAAGTTGCTAAAATTAATGAAGAAATTGAAAAAATTAAATTACAAATTGAAGAAGCTCAAAGAAAAAATGACTATAATAAATTGGCTGAACTTCAATATGGTAAATTGCCAGAATTAAAAAAACAAAAAGAAGCTGAAGAAGAAAAAGCAAAAGATAATTCTTCTGTTGCAAATAAATTATTGAAACAAGAAATTGACAGTGAAGAAATTGCTGAAGTTGTTGGAAAATGGACAGGAATTCCAGTTGCAAAATTGTTGCAAGGAGAAAGAGAAAAAATCTTACACTTGGCTGAACATATGATGAAAAGAGTAATTGGACAAGATGATGCAATTAAAACTATTAGCGATACAATCATTCGTTCTCGTGCTGGATTAAAAGATCCAAACAGACCAATCGGTTCGTTCATATTCTTAGGACCTACTGGTGTTGGTAAAACTTATTTGACTAAGACATTAGCATTTAACTTGTTTGATGATGAAGACAATATTGTAAGAATTGATATGTCGGAATATATGGATAAATTCAGCGTCACTAGATTAATAGGAGCACCTCCAGGATATGTTGGATATGAAGAAGGTGGACAATTAACAGAAGCTGTCAGAAGAAAACCTTATTCTGTAATCCTATTTGATGAAATTGAAAAAGCACATCCTGATGTATTTAATGTATTATTACAATTATTAGACGACGGTAGACTTACTGACGGTAAAGGTAAAATCGTTGACTTCAAAAACACAATTGTAATTATGACATCAAATATCGGTAGTGAAATCATCTTGAATGACCCAATGGTAAGCGAACCTACAAAAGAAGCCGTTTTAGATGAAATGAAACATAGATTTAAACCAGAATTCTTAAACAGAATTGACGATATTATCGTGTTTAAAGCATTAGGAAAAGAAAGTGTTAAAAATATTGTTAATCTTATCCTTGAAGGTATTAACGAAAGATTGAAAGAACAATACATCAAAGTTGAATTTACTGACAAAGCATTGGATTTCATCGTAGACGAAGCATACGATCCAGCTTACGGTGCAAGACCATTGAAACGATTTGTGCAAAAGGATATTGAAACTAATTTATCTAAAATGATTTTAGGTGGAGAAGTTCCTGAAAATAGTGTTGTTAAAGTTGATAGCGACGGTAAGGATTTGATTTATAAGGTGGAAAAATAAAATAAGAAAATAATTTTAGATTAGTTTTTTGAAATTAATTCTTAAAAATTGGTTTTCTAAAAATAGAAAAGGAAGTATCAGAAATGGTACTTCTTTTTTACATTTTACTATATTTTATCAAGATTACATTACTCTACAACTTATCAAAAAAATTAAAATACCACAGTTGAATTTTGTAAAATAATAAGATAAAATACAAATAAAGATCATTTGAAGTATATTTTCAAGAAGGAGGATTAATTATGAAAAAAGATTTAAAATGGGCAGTTTTAGGAACAGGAATAATTGCTAATGAAATGGCACAAGCTCTTGAAAAAATGGGTAAAAAGCTTTATGCAGTTGCTAACAGAACTCATGAAAAAGCTGTAGATTTTGCAAAAAAATATGGTGTTGAAAAAGTTTATGATAAAATAGAAGATATGTTTTATGATGATGAAACTGATATTATATACATTACTACGCCTCATAATACGCACATAAAATTTATGATTGAAGCATTGAAAAATGGAAAACATGTGTTATGTGAAAAATCAATTACATTAAATAATGAAGAATTGGAAGAAGCTGTAAAATTGGCAAAAGAAAAAAATCTTATCTTAGGTGAAGCAATGACAATTTTCAATATGCCACTTTATGCTGAACTTTTGGAAATTGTAAATTCTGGAAAACTTGGCGATGTGAAAATGATACAAGTTAATTTTGGAAGTTACAAGGAATATGATATGACAAACAGATTTTTCAATAGAAATCTTGCAGGAGGAGCGTTACTTGATATAGGTGTTTATGCAATTTCAATTACAAGACTATTTATGACTTCAAAACCTAATAATGTGCTTTCTCAAGTGAAATATGCACCAACAGGAGTGGACGAACAAGTAGGTATAATTATGATGAATAAAGAACAACAAATGTCAACAATCGCTCTTACACTTCATTCAAAACAACCCAAAAGAGTCGTAATCGCCTGTGAAAAAGCATATATTGAAATCACAGAATATCCAAGAGCTGATAAAGCTAAAATTGTTTATACCGAAACAGGTGAAGTTCAAGAAATTCTATCAGGAACAACAGCAAATGCACTTCAATATGAACTCCAAAATATGGAAGAATCTGTGAAAACTGGAATTAATAAAATGAAACTTGATTACACTGTGGATGTTATGGATATTATGACAAAATTGCGTAAAGAATGGGGAATGACTTATCCTGAAGAGGAAATGTAGAAAAATTTTATTGAGTACTGTGAAGGTGCTCATTTTTTTATTTTTCTAAAAAGTTTTTATGATGATAGTTTTTAATTCTTTATAAAATAGTATTAAATTTTTTTTTAAAAATAAAAGTATTTTTTTGAGTATATTAAAAGCAAGTTATTTTATAATTTTTGCATCATAAATGTTAATAATTTGTTAGAATTAAAGAATTAAATGGAGCAAAAAATTTGGAAAAAGCAATAAAATGTGGTAAAATATAATGAATTTACTATAAAAATTATAAAAGTGAACGCTATAAAAATTAAATAAAGCGGTATTTATGACAAATTAGATAAATTTTAAATTATATTAATAAAAAATTAAATTGTATTTAGATAGATATTGAAAATATGAAAGGTGGATAAAATATGGATTTCAAAGATGTTAAAAAAAATGAAGAACAGTCAGTTTTGGAAAAAAAAGACATTGTGGAAAAGGATTTTTGGCGACAAAAATATCATATTCAAGGAATTGTAGGACTTATTAATGATCCAAATGGATTTTCACAATTTAAAGGGAAATATCATATGTTTTATCAATGGAATCCATTAGGAACAATTCATAAAAACAAAACTTGGGCTCATAGTGTAAGCGAAGATCTTTTACATTGGGAAAGACTCAAAACAGCTTTACGTCCTGATACTTGGTATTCTAAGGATGGAGTCTATTCTGGAAGTGCAATTGCAGATAGTGGAAAACTTTACCTGTTTTATACTGGAAATGTAAAAGATGCAGATGGAAATAGAGAATCTTACCAATGTTTAGCAGTTTCTAGCGATGGAGAGAATTTTGAAAGATGGGAGCCAAGTATTATTAATCAGCCTAGCGGATATACTCGACATATAAGAGATCCCAAAATTTGGAAAAAAGACGGAAAGTTTTATGCAGTAATTGGTATTCAAAGTGAAGATTTGGAAGGAAAGGCAGTTTTATACAGTTCAGAAAACATAAAAGACTGGAAGTTTGAGGGAGAAATTGCAGGAGCAAATCACGGAAAAATTAAAGATTTTGGATTTATGTGGGAATGTCCTGACTATTTTCAGCTAAAAGATGAAAAAACAGGTGAGATTAAGGACTTATTAGTATTTTCACCACAAGGGCTAGAGCCAGAAGGTGATTTGTACAATAATAAATATCAAACAGGATATTTATTTGGAAAATTGGATTATGAAAAGCCTGAATTTGAGATCACATCGGATTTTGTAGAAATTGATAGAGGACATGATTTTTATGCGCCACAATCAATGGAAGATGATAAGGGAAGAAGAATTGTTGTAGGTTGGATGGGAGTTCCTGAAGAAGAGGACTTTCCAACTGTAAAAAATGAATGGCTTCATTGCCTGACTTTGCCAAGAGAATTAAAAGTAATTGATGGAAGACTTTATCAATTGCCAATAAAAGAAATGGAAAGTATACGTGGCGAAAAAATTGAATTTAATGAAAAAGTGGCTGGAGAAGTAAAGGTTGGAACTGGGACAACTTATGAATTAAAAGCTAAATTTAGCAATATTAATTCTAATTGTGGATTGAAGCTAAGAATTGGTAAAAATAGTGAAACTGTTTTAAAATTTGATTACAATGACAAGAAATTTATAGTAGACAGAACAAAAGGTGAACAGACTGATAAAAGACTGCGAAAAGTTTATTTGGGCGATATTTCAGAACTGGAATTTACTGTATTTGTAGATAATTCTTCTGTGGAAGTGTTTATTAATGATGGACAGGAAGTATTTTCATCAAGGATATTTCCTGAAAAAGATGCAGATGGAATAAGTGTGTTTGCTGATAAAGATGTAAATGTAAAAATTGAAAAATGGGAATGGAAATAAAAATAGTTTAAAAACTAGAAGGGAAAAAATTGATAAAGAATAAAAAATTAGCAGAAAAAAAAATGGAAAAAAGCATAAAGCTGGATATTATAGATATTGTAGATGATATTTTGCATGAAAAAAAATATAGCAATATTCAGTTAAATTATTATTTTTCTAAAAAAAATTATACACAAAAGGAAAAGACTTTTGTCAAAAATCTTGTGAATACTGTAATAAAAAATTTGATTTATATCGACTATTTAATTGAAAATGGTACACGGAATGTAAAAAAACGTAAAATAAAACAGCTTTTGAGAATTTCAGTTGCACAGATGTTTTTTATGGAGTCGGATAATGCAGGGGTGATATTTGAAGCTTCCGAAATTGCAAAAATTATAAATGAGCATCAAGTCGGATTTGTAAATGCAACTTTACAGACAATTTTGAAAAATAAGAAGAAATATGACAACAATATTCCTATAGATAAAAGGGAAAGCATCATTTTATCTTATCCTCAGTGGTTTGTAAATAAACTTAAAATTGATTATCCAGACAGTTATTTAGAAATAATGAAATCTTATAAAAAAAGAAGCTATTTATCAGTTAGATTTGATAAGAATAAAATTACGAGAGAAAAATTTGAAAAAGCGTTAAAAGAAATTAAAACAGATATTTTATTTTCTGTTGGCGAGGTTTATTACTTGTCAAATGCGAACATTTTTGATACAAAAATTTATAAAAATGGAGATATTGTGATTCAGGATGCATCGTCTTATTTGGCTGTGAGAAATTTAGACGTAAAAAATGGAGAAACTGTGCTTGATGCCTGTGCTGCTCCTGGTGGAAAATCTCTTGCGGCACTACAGCTGTTTAATCCTAAAAAATTAATTTCTACAGATATTCGCGAACATAAGGTAAAATTACTAAAAAAACTAAAAAATAAATATGGCTACAATAATTTTGAAGTAAAATTAAACGATGCTGCACAAATTGATAATTTAGACACGGTGTTTGATAAAATACTTTTGGATATGCCATGCAGCGGGCTTGGAGTTATTCGGAAAAAGCCTGAAAAAATATATGATTTGACTGCAAATGATATAAAAAATTTAAAAAAACTTCAGAAAAAAATATTTGAAAGTGCATATAAATGCTTAAAAAGTGGAGGAGAAATAGTCTATAGCACTTGTACTTTTTCTAAGAATGAAAACACAAATAATATTCGGTATTTTTTGGAAAAATATAAGGATTTGGAAATTTTAGATTTGGAAATTCCAGAAAATGTTGAAATTATAAAAGATGAAGTTGGTGGAGCTTATATTTCATATAAAAATGAATATATGGACGGATTTTATATTGCAAAATTAAAAAAAATATTAGATTTACTTGATAATCAGTAATTTGAGAGTATGGTCAAGCAAATAGTTATTTGGCAAGGGGTTAGATCCCCTTGTTATTGTGTAAATTTATATTAAACTTGTTTGGAAGCTATATGTATTTAAGATTTGAGAAAATAAAAAAATTTGGGTTATCGAATAGGTCTATTATTAAGAATGAAATTTTTAGAAAAATAGTTTTAATTTTGAATTAAAATATAAAAAATGGTTAGACTAACAAAATAATTGAAAGGACGTATTTGGAATGCGATTTGATCTGGATAATGATGTAAAATTCATATTAGAACAATTAAATAAAAATGGAAAAGGATTTATTGTTGGAGGGGCAATTAGAGATAGAATTCTAAATAGGGATCCAGGAGATTATGATTTTGCGACTGACATAGAATATTCAGAATTAAAGAGAATTTTTGCAAATTACAGTCCAAAGGAAGTAGGAGCACATTTTGGAATTCTTATGATAAAAGTCAATGGAAAAAGTTATGAGATAGCAAAATTTCGTAAAGAAACTGGAATTTATAACAGCCGTTATCCTAAAGAAATTAAATTTGTAAAAACAATCGAGGAAGATTTGGCAAGACGTGATTTTACAATAAATTCGCTGGCTTACAGCAAGCAGACTGGAATAGTTGATTTATACGGAGGAATGCAGGATATTCGGCAGAAAGTAATAAGATTTGTAGGAAAGCCTAAATTAAGGATAGAAGAAGATGCACTTAGGATTTTACGGGCTTTTAGGTTTGTCTCAAAGTTAGGATTTAATCTAGATAAAAAAACAGCAGAAGCTATTTATAAAAAAAGGAAATTTTTACTAAAAATATCAAAGGAAAGAGTATTTGATGAATTAAGTAAAATTTTAATGGGACATTTTGTGAAAAAAGCATTTATTGAAATGAAAAAATTAAAAGTACTTGAAATGTTGATTCCAGAGTTTCGTTATGCATATAATTTTAATCAAAATAATCCAAATAATCCAGATGACCTGTTTAATCATATAATAAAAGTTATTCATCTTTGCGATTATGATCTTATTACCAGATTTGCTGCACTTTTTCATGATTTGGGAAAAATTAATGTAAAAATTATTGATGCAAAAGGAGTTTTTCATTTTTATGGGCATGAAAAGGAAAGCACGTTAATTGCTGAAGAAGAATTAAGGCAGCTTAGAGTTTCAAATGAATTTACAAATTCAGTAAAAAAAATTGTAAAAAATCATATGCTAATTTATCAGGAAGTTTCAGATAAAACATTAAAAAAATTGATTATTGAAATGGAAGAAAGAAATTTAAAAAGGCTGTTTAATTTGTTCTTGGCTGATTTAAATTCAAAAGGCATAAGGACTCGCTCAGAAAATAATCAAATCTTGCAAAATTTTAAAAACAAAATTGAAAATATAAAAAAACAAGGTAAAGTACCACAATTTAATGATCTGGATATAACAGGAATTGATTTGATAAATCTTAAATTTAGTAATCGAGAAATTGGAGAAGTAAAAAATAGACTTTATGAACTTGTTCTTGGAGATGAAATTATAAATGAAAAGGAAGAGCTGTTAAAATATATTGTAAAGTACTATAATTTAAAAAATGATTTTAAATATGAAAATTCTTGTGGAGCGATTGTATTTAATGAAAATACAGAAAAAATTTTGCTTGTAAAAATGCACAATGGGAACTGGGGATTTCCAAAAGGTCATATTGAAAATAACGAGACTAAAGAGCAGACAGCGATTCGTGAAGTTTTTGAGGAAACAGGTGTAAATGTAAAAATTATTCCAAATTTTGAGCATTTGATAAAATATATTCCAAATGAAAAAACTATTAAAAGAGTTACAATTTTTGCTGGAATTACTCAAGATGAGAATGTTAAAATTGATACTTCTGAAATTGAAGATTTCCAATGGTGCACTTATGAAGAGGCTTTAAAACTTACAACTTACAAGCTGCAAAAAGATGTTTTGGAAAATGCGAGGAAAGTATTTGTTAATTCCAAAATAATAAAAAAATAGGAAATGAATAGAGTGAAAAATGGATAAAGAGAGAATTTTAGGATATGAGATTCATCGGAAAAAAGTAAAAAATATAAATTTACGAATAAAACCTAATATGGAGGTTTATATTTCTGTTCCAATGAAATTACATCGTGATTATATTGAAAATTTTATTCGTTCTAAAGAGGAGTGGATAAAAAGTGTATTAAAAAAAATCGAGAACGTAAAAGAAAAACAAAAAGCCTTTGAATATAAGACTGGAGAAATTCATAAATTTTTAGGAAAAGAATATGATTTAGTTGTAAAAACAGGTAATTTTAATGGTGTGAGCTTAAAAAATAATATCATGCCAAATAAAATAGTTTTAACTGTAAATAAAAATATTTTTGAAAATTTTGATGAAAAGAAAAAAATTATGGGAAAATGGTATTTTGAAAATGCTAAAAAAATATTTTTTAAATTTATGGAAAAGTGGCTGGAAATATTGGATGAAGATATAGAAAAGCTAACAATAAAGCCAATGAAGACTAGATGGGGTTCATGCAATTATAAAAAAAAATATATAAACCTTAATACAGAGCTTATAAAAAGAACATCTTTTGAGATAGAATATGTAATTTTGCATGAACTGACACATTTAAAATATCCAAATCACGGAAAAAGTTTTTATAATTATATAGAAAAATATATGCCCAATTATAAAGATGCTGAAAAGATGTTAAATGCTAAACATTATTATTGATTTTATTTCTAAATTTTTATTTATATATAATAAAATACATCTAAAACCGAACTTCTAAGTTTTAGATGATTTTTAATATAATTTTATTTTTTATTTTAGCAAAGGGATTTTTACCCCTTGCTTTATATTTATTTTGTTAATATTCTAAAGATTTGTATATTTTTGCAGTAAATGTATTAATTGCCTGCATTATAATTAGACAAAATTTCAATTTTTCCATTTTCATAAACAAAAAGCCCTGTTACAGCTTTATGAGGCAAATTGAGATGAATTTTCTTAGCAGCTTCACAAACATATCCTTTTTGAATTTCATCACTAGTCTGACATCCGGCACAGTCACCATGACCTGCTACAAAAATATGGCTAGACTTATGCTTGTCAACTGAAACTAGTACAACCTTATCTTCAATGCTTTTTAAGTAATCTTTATTATTAGCAATTTTGTTTACAATTCCTGCATCAGTAATAGTATCAACAAAATCATATTTGTAATTATTTCTAATATATTCATTAAGGACATTGACAAATCTTCCGTCCATACAGCAAACTAAAGTACAAAACATAATTTCCTCCTTTAATTCAAATAATATGTAATTTTTTAATTAATACAATTTTAAAGATGTTGAGATTATAACATATTTTTCAATAAAAATCAAAATTTTTACTTTAAATTAAAAAATAATTTTGTTATGTTATTGCTAAAACTTGAAAAATATAGTATAATTATGAGATTAGAGATATTAGCATAACTTTTTAGCTTGACTTTTAAGTAATTTTACTATATCACAAATCATACATATTAATGGCATTTAAACAAATAAAAAATGGATTAAATCATTATAAAATTTTAGGGAGGTAGTATTTATGTACACATTAGATAAGCAGCTTGTTTTGGAAGATGGCAGCGTGTATAAGGGATATGGATTTGGAGCAGATGTGGAAATGGCTGGAGAAGTTGTTTTCAATACTGCAATGACTGGTTACCAGGAAACTATTTCAGATCCATCATATAATGGGCAAATTATTACATTTACTTACCCATTAATTGGAAATTATGGGATAAATAGGGATGATTATGAAACTATCAATCCAAGTATTAAAGGAATTATAACTCGTGAAATATGTAGAAAGCCTTCTAATTTTAGAAATGAATTTACATTGGATGAAGTTTTGAAAGACTTAAATATTCCGGGAATTTCAGGGATTGATACACGTAGTTTGACAAAGAAAATAAGAGAACACGGAACAATTAAGGGAATTATCGTAAGTGCAGATAAAGATCCGAAAGAAGTTGTAGAAAATCTGAAAAGTAATTCATTGCCAACCAATCAGATTGAACAAGTGTCGACAAAAAAGGCATTTCTTTCTTCTGGAAGAGGTATGAGAGTTGTATTGCTTGACCTAGGAATGAAGTCAGGAATTATGAGAGAGCTTAATTCAAGAGATTGTGATATTGTTGTAATGCCTCATAATGCAACAGCTAAAGAGATTTTAAGACAAAAGCCTGATGGAATAATGTTAAGTAATGGGCCTGGAGATCCGACAGATGTCCCAGAAACAATTGCTACATTAAAAGAATTAATAGGCAAAGTTCCAATTTTTGGAATTTGTATGGGTCATCAGCTAATTTCGCTTGCATGTGGAGCCAAGACATATAAATTATTATTTGGACATCGTGGAGCAAATCAGCCAGTATTAAACTTGCAGACAGGAAAAATTGACATTACAGCACAAAATCATGGATTTGCAGTAGATATTGATTCATTAAAAGATACAGATCTGGAATTAACGCATATTGCAGTAAATGATAGAACTTGTGAAGGTGTAAGACATAAAAAATATCCAGTATTTTCAGTGCAATATCACCCAGAGGCTTCACCGGGGCCACACGATCCGAATTATTTGTTTGACATATTTATTGAAAATATGAAAAAAAATCGAAATTAGTAGTTTTAACATTAGACTTGTTTCAAAACTATATATTTTAGAATTTAATAAAAAAATTAGGTTGTCGAACATATCTATATAAATAAAAATACGAACAAAAATAATAAAATAACTAAAGGAGATGTAAAAAATGCCTAAACGAAAAGATATAGAAACGATTTTAGTGATAGGATCAGGTCCAATAATTATTGGACAGGCTGCTGAATTTGATTACGCAGGGACACAGGCCTGCCTTTCATTGCGAGAAGAAGGATACAAAGTCATTCTTGTAAATTCTAATCCCGCTACTATTATGACAGATAAAGAAATTGCAGATAAAGTATATATTGAGCCATTGACTGTTGAATTTGTGTCAAAGATTATAAGAAAAGAACGACCAGATGCATTGCTTCCTACTCTTGGAGGACAGGTTGGTTTAAATTTGGCTGTGGAATTGCATAAATCTGGAGTGCTGAGAGAATGTAAAGTAGAACTTCTTGGAACTAAACTTGATTCTATAAAGCAAGCTGAAGACAGAGAATTATTTAGAAATCTGATGAATGAACTGGGAGAACCTGTACCTGAATCAGATATTATTCATAATTTGGAAGAGGCACGTAGATTCGTTGGAGAAATTGGATATCCTGTAATTGTAAGACCTGCGTTTACAATGGGAGGTACTGGTGGTGGAATTTGCCACAATGACGAAGAGCTAGAAGAAATTGTTACAAGCGGACTTAGATATTCTCCAGTAACTCAATGCCTATTAGAAAAATCAATTGCAGGATATAAGGAAATTGAATATGAAGTAATGCGTGACAGTAATGATACGGCGATTGTTGTCTGCAATATGGAAAATATTGATCCAGTTGGGATTCATACTGGAGATTCGATTGTAGTTGCACCATCGCAAACATTGACAGATAGGGAATATCATATGTTGAGGGATGTTTCACTAAAAATAATAAGAGCATTGAAGATTGAAGGTGGATGTAACGTTCAGTTGGCACTAGACCCATATTCATTTAATTATTATATTATTGAAGTAAATCCTAGAGTGTCACGTTCATCAGCACTTGCTTCAAAAGCGACAGGTTATCCGATTGCAAAAATCGCTGCAAAAATTGCAGTTGGACTTACACTTGATGAAATTATAAATCCTGTTACAAAAAATTCTTATGCCTGCTTTGAGCCTGCACTTGATTATGTTGTAAGTAAAATACCAAGATTTCCATTTGATAAATTTGAAAAGGCAGATAGACATTTAGGAACACAAATGAAGGCTACTGGGGAAGTAATGGCAATCGGTAGAACTTATGAGGAAAGTTTGCTAAAGGCTATTCGTTCACTAGAATATGGAGTTCATCATTTAGGGCTTCCAAATGGGGATGAATTTAATTTAGATTATATTTTGAAAAGAATTCAGAAGGCTGGAGATGAAAGATTGTTTTTCATTGGAGAAGCATTAAGACGAGGAGTTACTCCAAAGCAAATACATGAAATGACAAAAATTGATATGTTTTTCCTTGATAAAATGAAAAATATTATTGATATTGAAGTGGAATTAAAAGCGAATGTTAATAATCCAGATGTACTTCTTTTTGCTAAAAGATACGGATTTTCAGATAAAGTTATTGCACATCGTTGGAATACGACAGAAGATGAAGTTTATAAACTTCGTGAAGAATATAATATCAAGCCTGTGTTTAAAATGGTTGATACCTGTGCAGCAGAATTTAAATCAGAAACTCCTTATTTTTATTCGACTTATGAACAGGAAAATGAAAGTGTTATTGGAGATAAGAAAAAAATTGTTGTACTTGGTTCAGGGCCCATTAGAATTGGGCAAGGTGTAGAATTTGACTATGCGACAGTTCATGCTGTAAAAGCAATAAAAGAATCTGGACACGAAGCAATTATTATAAATAATAATCCAGAAACAGTTTCTACAGATTTTTCAATTTCTGATAAACTTTATTTTGAGCCGCTTACAGAAGAAGATGTTATGGCAATAATCGAACTTGAGCAGCCTGAAGGTGTTGTTGTTCAGTTTGGTGGGCAAACTGCAATTAATTTAGCTGAAAAATTGTCAAAACATGGTGTAAAAATATTAGGAACAGCACTTGAAGAAATTGACAATGCAGAAAATCGTGATAAATTTGAAATATTGCTGCATAAGTTAAATATTCCTCAACCATTAGGAAAAACTGCATTTGATACAGAAACAGCTGTAAAAAATGCTTCAGAAATTGGATATCCAGTTTTAGTACGTCCATCTTATGTTTTAGGTGGAAGAGCAATGGAAATTGTGTATCGTGAAGAAGAACTTAGACAATATATGGAAAATGCGGTAAAAGTATCGCCTGATCATCCAGTATTGACTGATAGATATTTAGTTGGAAAAGAAATAGAAGTAGATGCGATTTGTGATGGGGAAACAGTTGTAATTCCTGGAATTATGGAGCATATCGAAAGAGCTGGAGTCCATTCTGGAGATTCTATTGCTGTTTATCCTCCACAAAATATTACTGAACCACAAAAACGTACATTGATTGATTATACAGTTAGGCTTGCAAAAGGACTTAATATTATTGGGCTTTTAAATATTCAGTATGTAATTAGTGAAGGGAAAGTTTATGTGTTGGAAGTAAATCCAAGAAGCTCTAGAACAGTTCCGTTTTTAAGTAAAATTACAGGAGTTCCAATGGCAAATCTTGCTATGAAAGGAATACTTGGAGAATCGTTAAAAAGCAAAGGATATGAAACTGGATTAATTGAAGAAAGTAAAAAGGTGTATACAAAAGTTCCTGTATTCAGTTTCCAAAAATTAAAAGATGTCGATACAACATTAGGACCTGAAATGAAATCAACTGGAGAAGTTATGGGAAGTGATGAAAATCTTGAAAAATCACTTTATAAAGGTCTTGTTTCAGCAGGAATAAAAGTTAAAGATCAAGGAAGTGTATTGTTTACAATTAGTGGAACAGCCAAAGAAGAAGCATATAACTTGGCTAAAAGATTTTCTGATTTGGGATACCATATAATGGCTACTAAAGGTACTGCAAAGTATTTTGAGGATAAAGGGTTACGTGTAGAAACTGTTGGAAAAATTGAAGAAGAAGGATATGAACATGACGTTTTAGGACTGATTTATAAAGGTCTTGTTGATATGGTAATAAATACAGCAGCTAAAAAGAAAACTGCTAGAAACGATGGATTTAAAATTAGACGTGCTGCAAGTGAACAGGAAATTGCTTGTCTTACTTCGCTTGACACAACAGATGCTCTACTAAAAGTTTTGGAATCTATTTCATTTAATGTAAATTCAATATAAATTTGACATTGATATGAATGATAAAAATTTATGATTTTTTAAAGAATAGAATAGTTTGATAAGTTTAAAGAGGCGTTAGCCTCTTTTTGATTATTATTATTTTTTTTAATTATTGAAAAGGATCAAAATACTTTGTAGAGAGAATTATAAAATTTCTTCAAAAATATATTTTTGAATTTTCATTCCTAGCTTTTCATAAAATTTTACAGCTCCAGCATTGTCAGCCCAAGCATCCAATGTCAAATTATAACATCCTTCTTTTTTCGCAAAATCTAGTACAAAATCATAAAGTTTTTTTCCAATATTTTGTCCACGTGAACTTTCATCGACACAAAGATCATCAATAAATAATGTTTTTATATCAGTCAGCACATTGTGATTTATTTGCTGTTTAAAAATACAGAAAATATAGCCAATTACGTTGTCATTTTTATCTATTGCTACAAATATTGGCTTATTAGGATCATTTAACATTTGTGTAAGTTCCTGAATGTTATATTTTTTACCAGTTGCTTTGAAAATATCTGGACGGACTTTATGATGAACTAATAAAATTTGTTCTAGCAGATTTTCTATTTTGGGAATATCTTTTTCTTGGGCTGGTCTAATTTCCTTCATTGTGCAAATTTTCCTTTCTATAGTATTATCAAATAATTTTTTTTGCTATAAATGAATAATTTTTTTGAAATTTTTATCTAATACTAAATCCCATTTAAAAAATAGAAATTATATTTTATTTATTTTTTTATGGCAAAGGATCGAGACCTCTTGTTAAATAGATTTTATAATAAATCTATTGCTTTAATGGGAAATAGTATATAATTAACTAAAGAGCTTGTAAAAATTTTTTTCCATTTTCAATTTGCATTTCGACATTTTTTATTGAAGTTCCACCAAAGGAATTTCTTTTATTTACACAATTTTCAATTGTGATTTCAGAAAGAATGTCATCTTTGAAAATATCTGAAAACTTGTGAAATTCTTCAAGTTTCATATCGTCAATTGCAATTTTTTTATCTTCGCAGTAAGATACAATTTCTCCAACAATTTTATGAGCTTGTCTAAATGGAACGTTGTGCTTTGCCAAATAATCAGCTACATCTGTTGCATTTAGAAAACCAGATTTCATTGAAGCATAAATTTTTTCATTATTTACTGTAAGTGTATTAAGCATTGAGTAAAAAATTTCAATTGATAATTTAATATTGTCAATCGAATCAAAAATTCCTTCTTTATCTTCTTGCATATCTTTATTGTAGGCTAGTGGAAGTGCTTTCATTGTAGTCAAGATTCCCATAAGATTTCCATAAATTCTACCTGTTTTTCCTCTTACAAGCTCTGCAATGTCAGGATTTTTTTTCTGTGGCATAATTGAAGATCCAGTTGCAAAGGCATCATCAAGATTTATAAAAGAAAATTCAGAAGTGCACCAAATAATAATTTCTTCTGAAAATCTTGACAAATGCATTGAAATTACAGAAATAATCATCGCAAGTTCAATTATAAAATCCCTGTCGCTTACAGAATCTAAGCTATTTTCAGTTGGTTTTGAAAATCCAAGCTCTTTTGCAACAAAATGTCTGTCTAAGTCAAAAGTAGTTCCAGCCAAAGCTCCTGCTCCAAGTGGCATTTCATCACTTCTTTCTAAAAAGTCTTCAATTCGTGAAATATCCCTTTTAAACATTTGAAAATAAGCCATCAAGTGATGAGAGAACAAAATAGGTTGAGCCCTTTGTAAATGCGTATATCCTGGAATAATAACATTTTTATATTTTTCAGCAAGTTCCAATAGCACATTTTCCATTTTTATAAGCAATTTTGAAATTTCTCGTGCTTCTTTTCGCACATACATACGTACATCAAGAGCCACTTGATCATTACGGCTTCTAGCAGTATGCAGTTTTCCAGCTACAGACCCAATAATTTGAGTCAGTCTTTTTTCAATCGACATGTGAATGTCTTCATCTTCAATTTTAAATTCAAATTTTCCACTTTGAATCTCTTCTTTTATTTGAAGCAGTCCATTTTCAATTTCCTTTTGCTCGTTTTCTGCAATAATCCCTTGCTTAGCAAGCATTCTGCTGTGTGCAATACTCCCAGTAATATCTTCTTCATACATTCTTTTATCAAAAGTAATAGATGCATTAAATTTTTCTAATAATTTATTAGTTTCCTTATGAAACCGTCCTTCCCACATTTTTTTCATATTTTATTTTTTCCTTTCCAAAGTTGTTATTTTTACTAATATTATAACAAAAAAGAAGAATATTTAAAAGCCTAAAAAAATAAATTTAAATAATTAAAAAATATAAATTTTTGTTTTATTATACAGATATGATATAATTATATAGTAAAACTGAATTCAAAAACTATGGCTAATTACTTAAAACCCTAAGTTTAGATGATTTTAAATAGTTCGATTTTAAATGAGGGTGAGTATATAAAGTAAAAAGGGAGAAAATTGAATATGAAAAATAACAAAAAAGTAAAACTACCAGTTGGAATATCTGATTTTAAGGATGTCATTGAAAATAATTACTATTATTTTGATAAGACAAAATTTATAGAAAATATTTTGGAAGATGGTTCTAAAGTTAAATTATTTACTCGCCCAAGAAGATTCGGAAAGACATTAAATATTTCAATGTTAAAATATTTTTTTAATGTTAAAAATAAATATGAAAATAAAAAGTTATTTGAAAATTTAGAAATTTCTAAAAGTGAATATTTTGAAAAACAAGGGAATTATCCAGTAATTTCTATTTCATTTAGAAATTATGAAGAAGAAAACTGGGAAAATGGATTCAAGGCTATCAAAGGAATTGTAAAAAGATTATATTCAGATTATAAATTTTTAACTGAAAAAATGGATGAGATTGAAATTGAAGAATTTAATTCTGTACGAAGAGGGTTAGATTCAGTAGAATGGGAAGCTTCTTTACTCAATCTGTCAAAATATTTGTACGAATATTATGGAAAAAAGGTGATTGTATTGATTGATGAATATGATCAGCCTATAATAAATTCATATATAAAAGGAAATTATGAAAAAGTTATAAGTTTTTTTAAAAGTTTTTATGGATTAGTTTTAAAAGATAACGAGTACCTTGAAATGGGAGTTATGACTGGAATTTTGAGGGTTGCTAAGGAAAATATTTTTTCTGGGTTGAATAATTTAGAAGTTCATACAATTTTAGATG
>NZ_DBHIXN010000040.1:0-18531 GCF_057270615.1 Leptotrichia sp. | reverse complement strand
GTCTACATACAAGTTTCCCTATATGCTTACTAAAATTTTCGTGCAATTCATCTCACAACTAAAGTTGCGAGTGTTCTTGCACTATTTAATAAAACTCACTCCCTATATTTGAATTTATCATTATTTATTTTAAAAATGACTTTTTTAATTTATTTAAAATCAAATACACTTTACTTCTATGCTCTATTTCAACAGCTAAAATTATTAACTTATCATCTTGGATTTTCAGAATTGTTTATTTTTTTCAAAAAATCATAAATTTTTTACTTGTATTTTTATCCATCTTTTGTAATTTTTTTGCTGCATATTTAGATAACAATACTTTATATTTCACTTAAAATCCCATTTTCTTTCCAAAATCTTCAAGAGATATCATCGGGGATTTTTTAGCTTTTTTAGATAATTTCATTATTCTTTTTATTTCTGATTTGGAAATTTGTTCATTTTCTTCTATTTTATCTAATTCTTTTGATATCAAATTATTAATAAAGTTGTTATCATATTCCAAAACTTCTTTTAACTGTTTTTGTTTTTTTTCGTTTAATTCAATATCTATTATCATAATATTTCCCTCCTAAAATAAATTTTGTAATTTTTTTAGAAATTGAATAATTTTTAAGTTCATTTAATAGAATATCTATATTTTTATTATACCACAAAATTTTCATTATAAATATTATTTTATATCAAGTTTATTTTTTTGATGGAATTTTTGTCTTAATTTTAGTTTAAAAATCCCAATTCCCTTTTCAATGCTCATCTCCTGTGAAAAATTATATACAAACATATTTGTAAATTTTAAATCCATTTTTTTATTTGATCCCAAATCAACAAACATTTCCAAATTTCGATAATCACTCTTTTGAAGATATGATTCAGCCCATTCCACCAAGTCTATTATATTTTTTTTGTTTTTCTCATACAAGTCATCATTTACACTTTTAGTTTCTGGATTTGAATTATTTCCAGCATTTTCCAAATTTGAAATAATTTTTCCAGTTATTTCCATTTCTACTGTGCTTCTGCTATTTGCTAAATTTGTATCTTCTGCAAGCCCAATTTTGTATTTTACTTCGATAATCTCATCTTCACTTACATTTATTTCCTTTTTACTTTCCTCATCTGTAATTCTTAATCTATATTTCATTTATCCCACCCCTTAATTTTTTTAAAAAACTGCTATTTCATCAATTTTTACTGTTTCTCCAACACTTACAACTCCAAAATGATTCTTCCAAAAAATCTTCAATTCCAGTCCAAATTCCAGAAATAACAATTCTAACGTTTTTATTTTTGCGATATTCTCTTTATTTTTTTCTCTATTTATATAAATTATTATTTTATTTTTTTGATGTTTTTCCCTATAAATAATCGAATCTAAAAAAAAGTATTTAATTCCAAACTTAAAATTTTTCATAGAATTGACATTATTAATTTTTTCATTATAGATCAAAAGTGCCACATATTCCTGCTCTTCCCTATCCAAAAGCAAAAAATATTTTTTTAAGTTCTTTCCTAAAATTCCTTTTCTTATATCTTCTGAAATTTTTTCACAAACAATGTCAATCACTGTCGTTCCACTTGCAAAATCAAGTTCCCTTAAATAATTTATTGCATTATTTTCAATATTTTTCTTGAAATTCTTTAAGATATGCTCATTTTTATCTTCCCTTGATTCGTCAATTGTATTTTTTCTGCGTCTAAAACTGCTTATTTTAGACTCTTTTTTAATAACATTTTCCGTTGTCAAATTTTTAATTTTGTTATCCTTTTGAAGTTTATTTTCAAATTCAAAAAAATTATTATAATAATTTACAAAATTGGTAAATATTTTATTAAATCTCACATAAGGATTTACTTTCATAGCTTTTTTCTTCTCAAATTTATCACAAAAAAAATCATCATTTACCTCAATATATGCTGATACATTATTTTCCAGCTCAAATTGTGTATTTATAGGAACTGCCCATATATACGGATATCCTTTTTTATTTTTATTCGCCATACAGATACCCCCTGCACTCAAATTCACTGTAATTATTTTGAATTTCTGAAATTAAAAAGCTCACTTTGTCCTCTGAATATTCATTAAAATTCTTAATTTCCACAAACAGGTTTAATTTAGGTTTTTTATCAAAATATTCCCTTTGAAATTCATTCCTCAAATTTTCATTGCAGTCATAAATATCCAGATTTCCTTCAACATTTTCCTTAAAATTAATATCTTTTAATATAATTTCATCCTTTACAAACTCATATTCCAAAAAATATTTTTCCAAAAATGCACGACTTCTTGTATTTTTATTTTTTTTTTGAATTTTATCAATAAAGCTTTCATTTTTAAAATTTGTAAAATGAAAATAATTTCCCTGGTTTTCATTATTTTTTTCAAAAATTTCAAGCATTTTCCTGCATTTTTCTATTGGCTTTATGGAAAAAATATCCCATACATCACCTGTATTTTTCTTTGAAATAATGTTTAATTTATTTTTTCCGCTGTAATAACAGCAAAGAATATCTTCATTTTGATGATTTGACACTAAAATTTGTTCATTGTCTTCAAAATTTATTGTATATTCAAAGGATAAATCAATTTTTGTTGGACGTACAAATATAGTGCTTATAATCTTCTTTTTTTCAATATTCCAAAGCAATTCCATATTTCTTAGCACCTTATCTTGAATCTCTTCAAAATCATAAGTAATCTCACAATCTCTAGTTTGAATTTTTTCCAATATATCCTTTTTCATTTCAAAATCATATTCAACCATCTCAACTTTATAACATCTCATAAAATGTGCCATATTAAGAGTTTTCCAGCTTTTTCCATTCAGCTCAAATGAATTATGTAATTTTTTTATTTCATCCAAATAACTCTCATCCCTTGCAAATCTCACTTTAATTTCATAATTATTTCCATCAATATTTACCCATCCAGCAAATTCTCTTTCAGAAACCTCATTAATTTTACGTAAATCCAAATTTAAATAAACATTTTCCAAATAAATATTTTCATAATCTTCACTAAAAATATCTACTTTATCAGCTACTGGAAAAAATACACCATCCATTTTAAACACATCCTCGCTTTTCACCAGCACCGTTTCAACAAAAATACTTTCATTCTCTAAATTTTCAGCAATCTTAACCTCTAAAAACTTATCTTTAATTTCCTGAAATCTCTCCTGCATCTCCACATTCATTTCAAAAAACATTTCTCTTAGACTTTTTCCAAGCATTTCTTTTTCAAAAATTTCATTTTCTCTATTCATAACCCCTCCAATATTTAACTATATTTTAATTTTACCATATAATTAATTTTTTTTCAAATATTTTTATTGAAAATTTAATATTTTTAAAATATAGAAAATTTTAACCTTTTATAATTGTAAAAGTATAAAAAAAATGCTAAAATTAATTAAAATATAAGATATTATTCTACTAAAAATAAAAAATTGCAAAATATACTCAGGAGGAAATATTTTATGAGCTATCAAACTATAATTGTCGGAATTGCAGGAGGAACTGGTTCTGGTAAAACTAGTGTAACTCAAGCTATAATCAAAAATTTAGAAAAAACTGGGATTCATTCAATTTTACTTGAGCAAGATTCGTATTATAAAGGAAATGACCATTTAACTTATGAACAAAGAACTAAATTAAATTATGACCATCCAGATGCGATTGATTTTGATTTGCTCGAAAAGCATATTTTGACATTAAAAGATGGAAAATCTATTGAAAAACCCATTTATGACTTTCAAGTTCATAACAGAATTAATAAAACTCAACATATTGAACCTGCAAATTTAATTATTGTGGAGGGAATTTTAGTCCTTGCCATTGCAAAAATTAGAGATCTTTTTGATGCAAAACTATTTGTAGATACTGATGATGATGAAAGGCTTTTAAGAAGAATTGAAAGGGATTTAAATGAACGTGCCAGAAGTTTTGAAAGTATAAAAAATCAGTATATAAATACTGTAAAACCGATGCACTTGGAGTTTGTCGAACCTTCTAAAAGATATGCAGATGTTATAATTCCACGTGGAAAAGATAATAAAGTGGGAATAAAAATGGTAGCAAGCAGACTTCGATATTTATTTAATAAATTAAATAAAAAATAATAATAAAACAAAAAATTGAAAGGAGTGTATGGTAATAAAAAAATTATCATACAATTAAATATTATGAAAATAGTTGTAATTGGAGGCGGAGCAGCTGGAATGATGTTTTCGACTCAATATAAAAAAGCAAATCCTAAAGATGAAATTATTTTATTTGAAAAATCATCTTATGTAGCTTGGGCAGGATGTCCAACACCTTATTTCATTGCTGATGAATTGAAGAGAAGTGATGTTCTGCACGGAACGCCTGAAGATTTTATAAATCGTGGAATTAATGTGAAAATTCATCACGAAGTTACAAAAATAGATTTTGAAAATAAAACTTTAACAGTAAAAGGCAATGAAATCAACGGAACAATTTCTTACGACAAATTGGTAATTGCTGTTGGAGCAAAATCCTTTGTGCCAAATCTTGCTGGATACTCTGAAAATCTGGAAAATGTATTTACTTTATCACATGCAGAACATGCCTTTAAAATAAAAGATTTTCTAAATGAAAATAAATCAAGATTAAAAAACGCAGTTGTTGTAGGGGCTGGATTCATTGGGCTAGAAATGGCTGAATCATTTAGAAAAAATAGATTAAATGTTACATTGATTGAAAAATCTAGTCAAATTCTTCCAAACGTTTCAGAAAATTTAAAAAAAAGAATTTATAAAGAAATAGAAAAAAATGATGTTATATTAAAACTAAATTCAGGTGTTTCAGAAATAATTTCTGAAAATAATATAGCAAAATCAGTAAAATTAGACAATGGAGAAATTGTGGATTTTGATATTGCATTATTTAGTATTGGAATTACTCCAAATATTGATTTTCTGCCTAAAGAATTAAAAACTGATTCTGGAAAGATTTCTGTAAATGATAAATTTGAAACAAATATTAAAGATGTATATGCAATTGGAGATTGTATTTTTAACAAATATTACAAAACTGACAGAAATTTATATGCTCCATTTGGAGATGTGGCAAATAAGCATGGAATGTTCCTTGCAAAACATTTATCAGGAAAAGATGTGAGCTGGAAAGGCTTGATCCGTTCTTTTGCAACTTCATTTTATGACGTAAAACTGGCACAAACTGGACTTTCACTAAAAGAAGCTCTGCAATTAGGATACAATGCTGATGTAGTTTCAATGAAAGCAATGTATAAAAATTCTGGCTTTGAAGATTCTGTTCCTGCAAGTGCAGAAATTATTTATGACAAAGATAAAAAAATTGTTCTTGGCGGAGCAATGGTTGGAAAGGAAGCAGTTGCTCAATTTGTAGACCAGATGGCTATTGTGATTACTCTTGAAACGCCTATTGAAAAATTCATAGAAATTGACTTTGCATATTCTCCAACAAATGCAAGTGTTTGGAACCCGTTATTGGTTACATACAGAAAAGTTATTAAATAAAACAGGAGTTTTTATGAAAAAGAGAATTAAAAATTTGCATAAAAACAAAAGATTTCGGATAAGTTATCGGGTTATTTTTATTTTCTTGGCATTATACAGTTTTGTCACTACAATTTTGGATTTACACGGTGATATTAACATTTTTAATAATCCAATCCTGGAATTTATTGATGTATCAATTTATTTAATTTTTGCAGCTGATTATTTTATACGTTTTACAAATTCAGACAATAAATTAGATTTTATTGAAAGCAATATTCCTGATTTAATCTCAATTATTCCGTATTATTCTATTTTTAGATTATTCAGGATTTTTAAGATTAGACGTTTAGCCAGAGTTTTTAAACATTTAAAGCTGACAAAAACTTATTTATCTGTAAAAAAATTCTATAAAAAAATTAAAAAATTCTTGAGAGCAAATGGACTTATTTATTTGTTAATATTTGCTGTACTTGGAATCATAGTATCTGCCCTAATAGTTTCCTATGTTGAAAAACTCTCCTATTTCAATGGCTTATGGTGGGCATTTGTAACTGCAACTACTGTCGGTTATGGCGATGTCTACCCACATACATTTATTGGAAGAATAATTGCTATTTTTCTAATACTGATTGGAATGGGAACTTTTGGAATGATCACAGGAGCAATTACAAGTTATTTTTTAAATCGCCAAGCTGACTTAATTCCAGATGATGATTTAGATGAATACATCCTTAATTCTTCAAATTACACGGATTCAGAAAAGCAGGAAATTATATCTTTTATACAATTTGTAAGAAATAAAAGAAAAAAATAAATTATACTAAAATCTTTTTAACAATATCTAGCAAGAAGTCTCCCTCTTCTACAAGAGGGAGCAGTTCACTACAGAGAAGAATAGTAAGTTTTAACTCATCTTATTATTCTCCTGTATTTTTTATTATTGGATATGTTCGATAACCTAATTTTTTTATCTCTATAAGGAGTCACGAACACTTGCTTTAGAATATTTATTTTATTAAATTCTGAATTTGTATGGCTATCAAATAGGTCTATTAATTGCTATGAACTTTTTTTCCTTTAATTCGCACGTCCGAACTCAATGATTCCATTGTTATTTCCTTTTCTTTCCCAACAATATTTATTTTAGAAGCATAAAAATCGGCATCCCCAATGGATTCTATCCCTAAATAATTATTCGATGCCACTACCAAATTTTGAGTTGCCTTATTTACAAAATTATCCGCATTTTCAACTATATTAGGTGAATCTACACTATATTTTTCAGCTGTCTTAATTTCAAAAGTATTTAAATTCAAGCTAAAATTAAAATCGCTTTGATTAACCTGAAAATTTCTTTTTGTATAATCGCTAAATCTTCCATTTCCTTTATTATTTATTGCCCACGACACTTTTGCAAATCGCTCGTCTTCATTTGGAAAATAAACTTCCACAGTATCATTTACTTCTGGAGTGCAGAAAAATCCAGTATTTGTCTGTGAATAAAAAGTTTGATAACTTAAAGGAAATCTCTTTACTCCATAATCATCATAAGCTTTATCATTACTTTCAGTATTACTTCTTTCACTAACAATTTTTTTTAATCCTTGTGAAAATCTTACTTCCATTTTAGCAATTCCATTATCTTCAAAAACCCGTTCTACATTAGCTTCAATTCTGCATCCCCTAATTCTTTCATTATATTTTTTAAATATATGATAACTACCCATATCTGTTGCTAAAAATTCACTTTTCAATACAAAATCTTTCAAAAATATTTTAGTTTTTAATACAGAAAAGCTTCCCTTGCTACCATTAAAACTTTCAATATTTTTTCCAGTTTTTTCAACTTCATTTTTTTCAAGATTTTCGGAAATAGAAATAGTATCTCCCAAATTTATTACTTTATTTGACTGCACTTTATAATACAAATTTTTATAATCCCTTACGAGCGAATAATCTGAAAAATATTTATTTTCTTTCTTAACTTCCCCCATTTCTATCATTCCAAATAATATTATCCCTTGCTCAACTACAAACAGCCCAGTTTTCAACTGACTTGCAAGCCTTACTAAAAATTCCCAGTCTGTCTCATCAAACTGTACAATAATAGTCCCAATCTGTTTTTTTGCAATATCAGAATACTTTATTTCTAACTTTTTATCAGCATAATCTTTATTAATCTCATCAATTATATTTGAAAACATAAAGTTCCCATCTTGAAAAACCCTGTATTTCTTCTCATTTTTTCTATCAAAAATTACACTTTTGGAAAATGCCTTTATCAAAATCCTGCAACCATAACTTCCATAATCTAATATTTCAAAATAATCAACTATTCCACAAAAAATTTTTCTTTTAATATTTTGAGTTGTTTTTGAAAGTTCAACTTCGATCTCAACATTTTCTTTCTCAATAATTTTTTCTAAATTCTTTCTTTCCTTATCATCTATTTCTAGTTGCATTTCCAGCTTCTGATGCTCATTAATATTTTCATTCAACACAAATTCTTGAATTACAAAATTATCCAGATTTTTCTTATCCAGTATAATTCCAACATTTCTCCCTTCATACATATTTTCAATATTTGCACTTTCATTCCCCATTTTCATCACCTCAACCTCAAATTTTTATATATTATTAATTAATTATTAATATATATTTCATTATACTATATTTTAAATAAATTTTCAATCTTTGATTATAAATTTTTTTATTTAATATTTATATAAAAAAGTCAAAATATAAATTTTTATTTTATATTAGATATTTTACTCTATACAATTTAAATTATTTATTGAAAAATACGCTATTTTATAATATAATATTTTATATATAAAGAACAATGTATTTCAACAAAGAGATTTATCTCTTTATTGTTAAGTAAATAAAACAAAAGAAAGGAAGAAAGTAACTATGTTTATAAATACTATGAAAACAGGGTTTCTAATGTTTGGATTAGTTTTTCTCTTTGTAGCAATTGGTGGTGCATTGGGAAATCAACAAGGTGCATTAATTGGACTTATAATTGCTGGTGGTATAAGTTTTTACAGTTATTGGTTTAGTGACAAAATGGTTATTAGAGCCTATAATGGACAAGAAGTTAATTTACAAAATAACCCAAGATTATATCATCTAATACAAAGACTATCCCAAAATGCCAATTTACCTATGCCAAAAATTTACATAATTCCAGAACGACAGCCAAATGCTTTTGCAACTGGAAGAAATCCACAAAATGCAGCAGTCGCCTGTACTGCTGGACTACTTGAATTAATGGATGATAATGAACTGGCTGGAGTACTAGGTCATGAGTTAGGACATATAAAACATCGTGATATTTTAATTAGTACAATTGCTGCTACTTTTGCTGGAGCAATTGCAAATATTTCAAGATTTTTACCTTATGTATCAAGTGGAAACACTAGAAATGGTGAAAGAAGAAGAAATAATCTTGCTACTGCAATGCTATTATCGTTTTTAGCTCCAATAGCAGCTTCCATAATTCAAATGTCTATTTCAAGAAGAAGAGAATACATGGCAGATAGAGCAGGAGCCGAATTTTCAGGAAATCCCTTATATTTACGTAATGCATTGCAAAAGTTAGAAAATTATAGTCACAATATTCCAATGAATAGAGAAGATCCAGCAACAGCTCATATGTTTATTGTGAATCCATTTTCAGACCTTGGAAATTTAAAAAATTTATTTAGTACACATCCATCTACTGATGACCGAATAAGAGAGCTTGAAAAAATGGCAAAAGAACAAAATATATTATAATTTAATTTAATAACTGTAATGGATGTATATTTAAGAGTAAATGAAAATTTTTATTTTACTTGAGAATTTATTTTAAATATGATAAAATATATAAAAGTTATCAAATATATATGGAGAATAGATAAGATATGATTAACACTTTTACATTTTTAACATTACTATTACTTTTTGTACGTATTTACTCTCTTGTTTCACTCTTATTTTTAAGTGGAAAACGAGTTCAATTTGCAGAAAGAATAACAGTATTTATACTTTTATTTGAAGTTATGACTATATTTTTGTATGCTTTTTTTACATCATTCCGTTATCTACTACCACCAGTTTTAATGTTGCTAAAAACTCAAAAACTTTTTATCTTAAAAAATTTTTCAGTAAAACTTTTAGTATACTGTATTTTAAATCTGGCATTAAGTTTTACATTCGGAAGTCAAGGCATCTTCAAATTTATAAATAGATTTATAGTAGGAACAATTTTATTAACAAATATTATTTACGGTTTTATGTTAATAATATAAATTTAAATTAAAAAAATAGATAACTTGGTACAGTATAATCACTATACCAAAAGTTATCTATTTTTATTATTATTCCAAATCACATTATCCTTCTTGCTTTTCAAGAATCATATTCACTTCTTCAATAATTATATCTGGATTTAATCCGTGAACAGCAATCCCTTCACCTAAAGTTTCTGCACTCGAAATAATACATCCAACACACCCAAGTCCATATCTCATCAATACTTGTGCAATAATTGGATATTTTTCTACAGCTTCCATTATATTCATATCTTTTGTTACTTTTTCCATAATAATTTCCTCCTATTTTTATATTCTATTATGATCAAATTTTTTTAAATAACAATTCATACTAAACCCTATTTAAAAATAAAATGAAAATTTATATTACCCTATAAGTATACCAAATTAAATCACTTCAGTCAACTTTTATAAACAAATATTTTCTAAATCAAAGAATATTTAAAATAAAAAAAGATTGAAATAGAGCTCTTATAAATAATTATTCTAATTCAATCTAATTTACAAATTTATTTTAAATTCATTTATATTTATTTTACAGCTTCATATTTTTTAGATACTACATCCCAATTTATAACGTTAAAGAAAGCTGTAATGTAATCTGGTCGTCTATTTTGGTAATTCAAATAGTATGCATGTTCCCATACATCTATCCCTAAAATAGGAGTTCCTTGTGAACATTCACAACATGTTACACCTGGCATTAATGGATTATCTTGATTTGCTGTTGAAGTTACTTTTAATTTTCCGTCTTTGTTTACAACAAGCCAAGCCCATCCTGATCCAAATCTAGTTGCAGCTGCTTTTGAAAATTCTTCTTTAAATTTTTCAAAACTTCCAAATGATTCATTTATTTTTTCAGCTAAATCACCTTTTGGTTCTCCACCTGCATTAGGCCCCATTACTTCAAAATATAAGTTATGGTTATAAAAACCTCCACCATTATTTCTAACAGCTCCTCTTATATCTTCTGGCAATGCATCTAAATTTTTTAAAATTTCTTCTATTGGTTTTTCTAAAAATTGTGGTGCATTGTTTTTTAATGTATTATTCAAGTTATTAGTATAAGTTGCATGATGCTTTCCATAATGAATTTCCATTGTTTTTTTATCAATACTTGGTTCCAATGCATCAAAACTATAAGGTAGTTCTATTTGTTTAAACATTTTTATCACTCCTAATCTATTATTTAAATATATTTTATCATATTATTTTTATAAAATCAATAGAAATTTATATTTTTTATGAATTTGTTATTATTACAATTATGAATAACTAAACTATATAAAAAAGGGCCAAATAGCCCCTATTCCTTTATGATATATCCAACACTTCTCACGGTTTTTATAATTTTCTGATCATGTCCCTTATCTATTTTTGATCTCAAGAAATTAACATACACATCTACAATATTACTTTCTGAAACAAAGTCTATATCCCAAATCTTTTCAGAAATCATTGTTCTGGTAAGAACTCTGTTTTTATTTCTCAAGAAATATTCCAATAATAAAAATTCTTTATTTGTTAATTCTATTTCTTTTCCATCACGTTTAACTTCCCTATTTGCAGGATTTAATGTTAAATCATAGGCAGTTAAGATTCCCATTTCATCTTCAGTAAGTCGTTTATTCAAAATTCTTACTATTGCCCTAAACTTGGCTGAAAGTTCCTCTAATCTAAAATCATTATAAACATAGTCGTCTATTCCTTTTAACAATGCTTCAGTTTTTGAATATCTGTCATCTTGTTCGATTGCCATTAGAATATAACTTTGTTTCTTATATCTTATTATTTTTTCTATTGACATTGGAAAATCTTCAATTGAGTTAATATCTAAAAAAGAAATATCAAAAGTTTCTGTCTTTAAGGCATCCAACATTTGTTCTTCATTTTCTGCCAATATAACATTAAAACTTAATTCTTTTAATAACTGTCCCACTACCATTCTGGTTTTTTCATTTTTGTTAAATACTAATACTTTCATTCTTTTGTTGTATAATAAATGTATTACTACTATTACAGTACATCTAAAATACTTCTCCTTTCACATTTATTTTCCTACTTTTTATCTTCTTTTTCAGTTTTTTCAATTATTTTCGTAATTATATCATTCATCCGTCTTGACGCTAAAGAATCATTTGAAATAAATGGTAATCCATTATCACTAGATTCCACTATATTTCCATCTAATGGTATTGAGCCTAGAAATTCAGTATTTTTTTCCTGGGCCATTTTTTCAGCACCGCCTTTTTTAAAGATATTAACTTCTTTTTGACAATCAGGGCAAATAAAACCACTCATATTTTCAATTACACCTAGCACATTCAAGTTAATCAACTTAGCAAAATTTATTGATCTTGTAGAATCCAGCAAAGAAACTTTTTGTGGTGTTGTTACAATAATTGCTTTTGAATCAGATCCTATATTCTGAGCAATACCTAATGTTTCATCACCAGTTCCTGGTGGTAAATCAACTATTAAAAAATCAATATCTCCCCATTTAATTCCTTCTAACATTTCCATTATTGCTGTAATTTTTTGTGGTCCCTTCCATACAACTGGTGAATTATCAGGAACAAAAAAACTTAATGATGATATGTGCAAATTTTTGTTTATTTCCAGTGGCTCAGAAATTTTTGAAAGTTTTACACCTTCTTTTCCAAACATAATAGGAATATTAGGACCATGTAAATCTGCATCAAGAATACCAACTTTGTATCCTCGTAATGATAAGCCATAAGCTAAATTGACAGAAGTAGTTGTCTTTCCAACTCCACCTTTTCCACTCATAACTACTATTTTATGTTTAATTTTGGACATATTAGAATCAATTCTTTGCTTTCGTTCAGCTAAAGCTGGATTAGTTTGCATCCATTCCTCCTATTCTAAAAATACTATAATTTTATTTAATTTCCCTTCTTTAATTAAATCATAAACTTAAAAAAAATACAAGCAATTTTTTAAATTTTTTTAAAAAAATTAATTTTTTTATTACAGTAAATAAATTATATTTAAAATTTTTTTTATTAAAAATATACTAGACTAATTTGTATCTTTTTTATATAATATACATAAGTTATCTAGTAAAACTGTATTCAAAAATTATGACTATTTTACTCAAACCTTAAATTTACATGATTTTTACTAGTTCAATTTTAAATGGGATTGAGTATATTATTAAAATTTACAGATAGAAAGGAATAATTAACTATGAATTTTTATTTAAAGGAAAACATAAAAAGACTAATAATTTTTTTTGTTCTGACTCTTGCACTTATATGTAAAACAAAACCAGAAGATAAATATTTCTGGTACACTCCGCATGAAGTTATTTCAAATGTCGACAAACTTCAACCAGGAGATATTCTTATTTTATCAAAAAAACCAACTTTACGTTCAATGTGGGGACATGTTGCTGTTCTTAATGAACATAAAAAAATAGTCGAATTTCCAACATATTCTTCTGGTTACAGCGAAAGTCCAATATATGCCTGGGAAGATATTGATAGAAAAGTGGCTATTTTTAGGTTAAAAGGAATAGATGATAAATTTAAATCTGCACTATTTAAAGAAATTGACGAAACTATAACTAAGCCTTATGGTCTAACCTTCAATAAAAATTTTGACAAAAGGCTTTACTGTTCACAATTTGTATATCTGGTATTTAAAAAAGCGGGGAAAAAAGTTGGACGTGAAGTAGATCTAGATTCTAATGGTGGTGGATGGGTTATGCCATTTGATATAATGAACTCTCCGTTACTTGAAAATATATCTCTTTATTCTAACTAAGTCACAAAAACTAAATAAATTTTATATTTATATTAATAAAAAACTGTCTTGTATAATTTATTTTCATAATAAATTAATTATTACTTGACAGATTTTTATTTTCTATTATTTTTTATAAACTATTTTTATATTTTGATATTATCTAATAAATAAAAATGATATTAAATTTGAAAATTAGGCACTTTTCCTAATGTTGTTAAATCATAAGGAGTTCCTTGATAAACATGATGATTTATCCAATTTGAAAATAATAAATTTGCATGAGCTCTCCAAACAAAAAGTGGAGCTTTGCTTGTATCATCATTTGGATAATAATTGTACGGTATTTTTATACTTTTTCCTAATTTTACATCTCTTTCATATTCTTTTGCTAATGTCATTCTATCATATTCTAAATGCCCCATAATAAAAATATTACGTTTATCTCGGCTACGTACGATACTCACACCAGCTTCTTTAGAATTTGCTATGATTTCTAGTTCTGGAATTTTTTCTATATCTTTAGCATGAACTTCTGTATGTCTTGATTGCGGCATATTAAATATCTCGTCAAATCCTCTTAAAAGCATTGTATGACAAATATCTATTTTTAACGGATAAATTCCAAAAAGTTTTTCTTTTAGAGGATATTTCTGTATTCCATAGTGATAGTATAGTGCTGCCTGTGCTCCCCAGCAAATGCACATTGTAGAGTAAACGTGGGTTTTACTCCACTCCATAACTTCTGTTAATTCTTTCCAGTAAACGACCTTTTCAAAAGGTAAATTTTCCACAGGTGCCCCTGTTATTATAAGCCCGTCAAAATAATCATTTTTTATATCATTAAAAGTTTTATAAAAATTTGACATATGCTCTTTTGATATATTTTTAGATACATAAGATGTCATTTTTAAAAAAGTTACTTCTATTTGAAGCGGAGTATTGCTCAAAAGTCTTAACAACTGTGTTTCTGTTTCAATTTTTGTAGGCATAAGATTTATTATTATAAATTTTAAAGGGCGAATATCTTGTGACAATGCCCTTCTTTCGTCCATTACAAAGATGTTCTCCTTTGCTAAAATATCTACAGCCGGTAAATTATTTGGTATTTTTATAGGCATTGCATATTCTCCTTTCCTAAAAATTTTTTATTTTATTAAATTTCTAATTTTCTCTAATTGCTAACGGCATTGTAAAATATAGTGATTTATCATTATCTTCATCTTTTACGATTACTGAACTTTTATCATTTAATAATTCCAAGACAGTAACTTTTCCTTGAATCGTAGAAATATAATCAAGTAAAAATCTGACATTTAATGATATTCTTAAATCATCACCTTCCTGAATTGTACCAATTTCTTCTTTTATTTGTGCATTTTCACTTGTTCCTGTAAGCAGCAGCTTATTATTTAAAAAATTAAATATTCCACCATTTTTAGATTCTTTATTATCTCTAACAAATATAGCTGTCCTCTTTAATACTGATAAAAAATCCTTTGTATTTAATAATATTTTTTTGTTATGTTTTGAGTTATTCAAAATTGACTTGTAATCTGGAAATTGCAAATCAATTGTACGAGTTAATATTTCTACATTTGAAAATTTAAAAAATACTTTTGAACCATCTGATTTTAATATAATATTTTCTTCATCTATTAATTTCATAATTTTTATCAGTCCGTCAATCGTCTTTAATGGAATACTTAAACTAAGATTTTCCTTATTTTTTTGAGAATCATCCAAATCTTCCTCAATATATGTTAATCTATATGTATCAGATGAAATAAGTTTTAATTTATTTTCTTCAATTTCTACTCTGATACAATTTACAGCAAGATTTTCTGGATTTGGAGAAGCTGATATTTTTACATTTTCAATATTATTTAATAATTTTCCCTTTTCAAATACATATTCAACTCCACTTTCAAGTTTTGACTGAACTGGAAAATTCTCTACATTATACAAAGAAAACTCAGTGTTTGTCGAACCTGCTTGAATTATTAATTTACCACTTTCTTCAATCAATGTTATTTTATCATCAGAAATCTGTTTTAAAAACTCTTCAATTAATTTGTGCTTTATAACAATTTTTCCATCTTCTTTCACTTGTGCTTCTATTTCTGTATTTATTGAAAGTTCCAAATCTGTTCCTCGTAAAATTGCTTTTTCCCCTTGAGTTTCAATATAAATTCCAGAAAGAACTTCTCTTATTTTATTTTCAGTTACTGCATTTTCAACTATAGTCATAGCTCTTAATAATGATTTTCTATCTACAATTATATGTAACATATATCCACCTCTCCTTTACAATATATCCTTATATTCTTCTAAATGTTCTTTTAACTTTGTTATAGCCTTTTTTTCAATTTGTCTGACTCTTTCACGTGTAATCCCCATTTGTTCTCCAATTTCTTTTAATGTATGAATTTTATTATCATACAGTCCATAACGATATTCAAGAATCAATCTTTCACGCTCATTTAGAACTTTTTCAAGTAAATCCTTCATTTCGATAAGTTGGTCTTCCTTTATTATCTTATCCTCAACATCATCATTTTTTCCGATAATATCCTCCAGATAAATATTATCACCTATTGTTTCATTTAACGACATTATATCCTGAAATTCACCTAAAAGTAATATAACTTTACTTTCCTTCAAATCAACTTTTTTTGCAATATATTCTGTTGATGGAGCTTCACCGTGAATGGCAGTATAATCCTTTATGACTTTATTTACTTTTGATAGCTGCTCATATTTATAAGATGGTATTCTGATGTCTCTTCCAATATTAATAATTGCTTTTTTTATTGATTGTTTTATCCACCATACTGCATATGTGCTAAATCTATGTCCTTTTTCATAATCAAACTTATTTATAGCCTTTATCAACCCAATGTTCCCTTCACTAATTAAATCAATTAAAGGAAGTCCATTTCCAAGAGATTTTTTAGCTGTACTTATTACCAGTCTTAAATTTGATAAAATTAGTAATTGCCTTGCCTGCTCATCGTCATCCTCTCTAATACGTTTTAACAGTTCATATTCTTCTTCTTTTGAGAGCAGATCAAATTTTTGAATATCACTTAGATATAACGACATTAAGTTTAAGTTGTTATCTTCCATTACCTCACTCCAGTTTTATTTTTTATATACAATTTTTTAATTTTTAATTTAAAAATTCTGACTTCAAATCTCTATTCATAAATGTAGATTCCAGTTCTGAAACTGGCTTTCCAGCATAAATTACTTCATAAAGTGCTGTAAAAATAGGTGCTTTTAAGTTATTTTCCTTTATAATTTTGTAAAGAGCCTTTATTGTTTCTGCACCCTCTGATACCATATTCATGTGTGAAACTATATCTTCAATCTTTTGACCTTGTCCCAGCTTTTCACCAACATATCTATTTCTACTATGCTTACTTGTGCAAGTTACAATAATATCTCCAAGCCCCGATAACCCCATAAACGTTTTAGGATCAGCATTGTAATATTTTGCAATTTCAAATATTTCGTTAATTCCACGAGTTATAAGAGCAGCTTTTGTATTATCTCCATAACCCATTCCATCGGCAATTCCAGCTGCAATTGCAAGGCAATTTTTTAATGCTCCTGCAAGTTCAGCTCCCATAAGATCTGTTCCTGTATAAACTCTAAAATAATGATTACTGAACGTAGTCTGCACAATTTTTGCGGATTTTTCATCTTTAGATACAGAAAGTATAGCAGATGGCAATTTTTGTGCCACTTCTTCGGCATGTGTCGGACCAGCTAATAAAACATAGCTATACTCCTTATTTTCAAGTTCTTTAGCTACAATTTCAGAGATTCTTTTTTTGGTTGCAATTTCTAGCCCTTTTGCGACATTTACTAATATTATATTATAATTCAAAAAATTTTTCAATCTTTTTAAAATTTTTCTTAAAAATTGCGTTGGAGTTGCTAATAATAAAATATCAATTTTATTATATTTTTCACTATTATTTAATACTTCTCCATAATCATCCACAACATTAAGACTTTCAGGTAATTTTATATTTGGTAAAAATTTTGGATTTTCCTTTGTGTCACGAATAGTTTTTCTCACTTCTTCACTATGTTCCCACAAATATACCTTATGTCCATTTTCTACTAACAGTTTTGAAAGACAAGTTCCCCAGCTTCCACCACCAATAACCAATATATTTTTCATCATTATCCCTTCCTTTCCTATTCTTTATTTTTTAAGCTAAATTTGGACTCTGTTCCATTTCTTAATCTTTCAATATTACTTTTGTGTTTTACTACAATTAAAATTGCTATTAAAACTCCCAAAACAGTATATATTATTTGATGATACAAAAAATATATAAAAATAGGAAGCGATATAGCTGCAAAAATTGAAGAAAGTGAAACATATTTTGAAATAGCAAAAACTATAAAAAACACAATTGCTGCAAGCAGTATAGCTTTCGGTACCAAAACTAAAAATACTCCAAGCGTTGTTGCAACAGCTTTTCCACCTTTAAATTTCATAAAAATAGAAAATACATGTCCTAAAATCGCACAAATCCCAACTAACACATAATCCAAATTTTCAATTTTTGTTAAGTTTTCAAAAAAATTAGTTTTTAAAAAGATTGCAATCAATGTTGGAATTAATCCTTTAGAAATATCCAATATCAACGTTAAAATTCCTAACTTTGCCCCTAAAACACGTGCTGCATTTGTAGAACCTGTATTTTTACTTCCATGTTCACGAATATCTATCCCTTTAAAGACTTTTCCTATCCAAAGTGCATTCGGTATGCTTCCTAAAATATATGAAAGACCCATTAGTAAAATTGTAATCATTTTTATTCCTCTTTTATTTAATATATTTATTATTATTTTTATCTATTTTTTAGATTCCAATAAATGATTTTGCTTTTGTATCATTCTGTCAAAAAATT
>NZ_DBHIXN010000039.1:0-18647 GCF_057270615.1 Leptotrichia sp. | reverse complement strand
CAATATAAAAAATTTAAAGAAAGGAGCTTGTATAATGTAACTATATTATACAAGGGAAAAAGATGAAAATGAGAATCAAAAAAATAAAAGATAATTTTTATGAAGAGTTAGGAATGAATAAATATGATTTTTTTAATAATTTAGTAAATGAAATAGGAAATTTTCCATATGTAGTTTCAAATATATACGAAGATAATTCAACAAAAACTACAATAGTTGAAGGTCAAGGTATGTATATTAATAATGGCTGGAATGAAACCGATGAAACAGCATTATATATTTCTGAGTGTAATTCTGATAGTGAAATTAGAGTTTATTATGGTTATGAAGAACTTTTTTCTTATTTTTTAATTTACTATTTTGAAAATATCGCTAATTATGCTAACTTAATAAGTTTTGTTGAACAAGAATTGCATAATTATATAGAATATATGGAAAAATTTAAAAATTTTAGAATAAATGTTGATTTAGAAAATTTATTTAAAAGAGATAAATTAAGAAATTTCTTATTAAAATATAACGAGAAAGAAAATAAATATAATTTGGAGTTTATTAATTGTTATACAAAATATATAAATTATTGGGATATTAATATAAAAAAGAAATTTTTTTCTTGTCTTCTTGGAAAAGATAGATTAAAAGAATTTATGCTTAACAAAAAGAGAGTTTTTAGAATAAATGGAATTGATTATTTTCAAATTGAAGAAAAAGAAAAATATTCTGAAATATATAGAATAGAAATAGAAAATGATATTAAAATAGAATATTATTCAAAAGATTTGGAATATGAAAGTTTTGGAAATGTTGGCTTTTTATACAAAGAGAAAAATTTTGATATTGAAAATAAAAGTTTAAAATGTAAGGAATTAAATTTTGAACGATATAGAGATAATAGGGATGAAATGAATGTAGAAAGAATTTCAAAAGAAGATTTTTTAAAAGAACTTGAAGTTATTGTTAATGTTTATGAAGATATTTATAATGATAATGAAGTTCAAAAAATGTTTGAAAAATATAATCAATTTTTGAAAGCAGTCCAAAATGCTGAATATCTTGCAAAAATAGATAGAGGATTTTCTCAGATGAAAAGTGGAAAAGGACAAGTTCATGATTTAATCGAGGTCGACGATGAATAAATTATGGACTGATGATGGCTGGTCAGATTATTTATATTGGCAATCTCAAGATAAAAAAACTTTAAAAAGGATTAACGAACTCATAAAAGATATTGAAAGAAATGGAGTATTGAATGGAATAGGTAAACCTGAAGCTTTGAAATATAGAAAAGGATTTAGTCAAAGAATTGATGAAACTAACAGGCTTGTCTATGCCATTGATGAAAATGGGGTTTTATGGATAATTTCTTGCAGAGGACATTATTAAAATTAATTTTTTACAATTAAAAAGAGTGGATAATACCACTCTTTTATTTTTTATATTATTTTTACGTATTTTAGCAAATATTTGAGCTTCATGAATATTACTCTTTTAACACAACTAAAATTAAATCATTTAATTTACTGATTTTCAAATCCCCCTGTATAAAGCTGATAATAAGTCCCTCTTTGTGCAATCAGTTCATCGTGATTTCCACGTTCGATAATTTTTCCTTGATCAAGTACCATTATCACATCAGAATTTTTGATAGTCGAAAGTCTGTGAGCAATTACGAATACTGTTCTTCCCACCATTAACTTGTCCATTCCTTCCTGCACGATTTTTTCAGTTCTTGTATCAATGCTTGAAGTTGCTTCATCTAGAATTAAGACTGGTGGATCGGCGATTGCTGCTCTTGCTATTGACAATAATTGTCGCTGTCCTTGTGAAAGGCTCGAACCGTCACCGCTTAAATAAGTGTTGTAGCCTTGTGGCAAGTGTTTTATAAAATGATCGGCATTGGCAAGTTTTGCGGCTGCACGTACTTCTTCATCTGTTGCATCAAGTTTTCCGTATCTGATGTTGTCGGCAACTGTTCCAGAAAATAAGTGTGTGTCCTGCAATACAATTCCAAGCGATTCTCTTAAATCATGTTTTTTTATTTTTTCAATGTTAATGCCATCATATCGGATTTTTCCAGAATTAATATCATAAAATCTGTTAATCAAGTTTGTAATTGTAGTTTTTCCAGCTCCTGTTGCACCAACAAAGGCAATTTTTTCTCCTGGCTTAGCATAAAGATTGATATTGTGAAGTATTGTCTTTTCATCGTTGTAGCCAAATGTAACATCTTCAAAAACAACATCTCCCATCAGTCTTTCATAAGAAATTGTTCCGTCAGAATGCGGATATTTCCAGGCCCATGCACCTGTGTGCTTTTCTGTTTCTGTAATTTTTCCATTTTCATCAATATTTGCATTTACAAGAGTTACATAGCCGTTATCTTGCTCAGGTGTCTGATCTAGCAGGTTAAATACCCTTTGAGCTCCAGCCGATGCCAGTATTACTGATGTTAATTGCTGTGCAATTTGTGAAACAGGCTGATTTATTACTTTTATGAACTGCAAGAATGATACAAGTCCACCGATTGTAAATCCTGCAATGTTATTAAACACTATTATTGAACCAAGAACCGCTGTAAGTACAAAGTTTATATTTCCAAGGTTTCCGACAGCAGGGCCTAGAATATTTGCAAATTTCATTGCATTGTTTGCCCTGTTAAATAATGCCGTATTCAGCTTGTTAAAACGTTCATCAGCTTTTTTCTCATACGAAAATACTTTTACAACTTTCAGGCCTTCTATCATTTCCTCTACATATCCATTTACAATACCGATATTTCTTTGCTGTGCAGTATAGTTCTTTGAACTTTTTGCAGAAATAGTCTTTGTTGTGACAATCATAATTATAATCATTACTACTACAAAGAATGTCAATGGAACATTTAGGATGAACATTGAAATAAGTACGCTTATAATTGTAATGATTGAAGAAATTACTTGCGATAAACTTTCTACCATCATATTTCTCAATGCATCAATGTCACTTGAATAGACGCTCATTATATCTCCATGTGCATTCGTGTCAAAATATTTTATAGGAAGCGATTCCATGTGTATAAATACATCATCTCTTAATTTTTTTAATGTTCCTTGTGCAATGTAAATCATAAAAACTTCATAAATATATGTACATGCAACTGCTCCGGCATAAACAGTTATCATCTTAAAAATTATTGAAATTAGGCTTTTTAAAAACTCTGGATTATTTTTTCCAATGTTTGGAATAATAACTCCATCTATTAATTCCTTTGAATACATCGTTCCGACAACCATTCCGAATGAGCTAAGGCAAATAAATGCAATGACAAATAATGTACGAATCTTGTAATGCTTAAACATATACCCCAGTAGTCTTATTAACCCTTTTATCTGATTTTTAGATTCAGATTTTTGGGATTTTTTGTTATCTTTAGTCATTATTTATCACTCCCTTCTGTCTGAGATTCGTAAACTTCACGATATACGTTGCTCATTTTAATTAGTTCATCGTGTGTTCCTGCAGCTGTAATAACTCCATCCTCCAAAACTAATATTTTATCAGAATCCTTTATTGATGAAATTCTTTGACCAATAATAATTTTTGTAATATGTGGCAATTCATTTTTAAAGGCTTCTCTTATTAGTTTATCTGTTTTTGTGTCAACTGCACTGGTTGAATCATCTAAAATTAATATTTTTGGAGATTTTAGCAAAGCTCTTGCAATACATAGCCTTTGTCTTTGCCCTCCAGACACATTTGCTCCGCCACGTTCAATACGAGTATCGTACTTTTTAGGAAATTTTTGGATAAATTCATCAGCCTGTGCCAATTTACAGGCATGTTCCATTTCCTCATCAGTCGCATTCTCATTTCCCCAACGTAAATTGTCCTTTATAGTTCCTGAAAACAATACATTTTTTTGAAGAACCATTGCTACATTATCTCTAAGCGTTTTTATATCATAATCCTTTACATTTACTCCTCCAACTAGAACTTCTCCATTAAGAACATCATATAATCTTGGGATTAACTGAACAAGAGCTGACTTTGCACTTCCTGTTCCCCCAATAATTCCAATAGTTTCTCCAGATTTTATTTCCAAATTGACTTTTGTCAGATTCAATACATCAGGATTGTTGCTGTAGCTAAAGTTTACGTTTTTAAACACAATTGAGCCATCTTTTACATCTGTTATTCCATTTTCAGGATTTTTAATGCTTGGCTCCTCATCTAAAACCATCACAATTCTATCTCCAGATGCTCTTGAAAATACAATATTTACAAGCATCATTGCAAGCATAAGAAGACTCATAAGAATATTTGTTGTATAGGCAAATAGGCTTGTTAATTCTCCAGTTGTCAATTCATGCACAACAATCATTTTTGCTCCAAACCAAGAAAGTAGTAAAATGCATGAAAATACAGTCAACTGCATTACTGGAGATACAAAAATTATAATATTTTCACCTTTTAATAGCATGTTTTTTAAATTTTCTGTTGCCTTTTTAAATTTCCCAGTTTCATATTTTTCACGAATATATGCCTTTACAACACGAATTCCATTAATATTTTCTTGCAAGCTAGAATTAATATCATCATATTTTCTAATTGCTGCAGTAAATATTGGATGAACCTTAAAAATGATAAAAGCTAGAAAAGTTCCTAAAAATAAAACTGCAACAATAAATATCATTGATAACCCTGGATTTATCATAAAGGACATAAATATAGCAACACACATCATAAGTGGAGCTCTTACAAATCCTCTTATCAATAATTGAAACGAATTTTGAATATTATTGACATCTGTTGTAAATCTTGTAATAAGTCCAGCTGTAGAAAATTTATCAATATTTGTAAAAGAAAATGACTGTATTTTGGAAAATAGATCTTTTCTTAGATTTTTAGCAAATCCAGCTGAAGCATAAGAAGCATATTTACTGGCTTGTATTCCAGATAATAGTGACAACATCGCCACTCCCAATGTTATAAGTCCCATAACTATAATAAATTTCATATCACCTTTTCCATTATTTCCATTAAGTCCATCATCTATAATCATTGCCATAAACGTTGGAATAAGCATTTCAAAAATAACTTCTATTCCAATGAATATTGGAGAAATTAATGCACTTTTCCTATATTCCCTAAGATGAGAAAATAATTTTCTTAACATATATATAAAAAAATACCTTTCTTTTTATTTTTTATTAAATTCAGACTCTTTTATGCTTATACTATTAAGTATAGTTTTTTAATTTTGAATACTTTCAAATATAAATTATGTGTAAAATTTTTATAAATTATAAATAAAAATAGCATAAGTCATAGATTGTATTATATAAAAAGCACGAAACTTATTGAAAAAAATAAAAATTTATTTTCATTGATAAATTTCAGTGCTTTTATTTATTATTATTTTATTTTAAAATATTATTTTGCATTTAAATATCCAAATGTTCCATAAAATATCTTATTTGTAATCTCCACCAATCCCAGTCATGAGCTACATCGTAACCCCAAAAATCTACCCATGCTGGAACTTGTTTTTCATAAAGAATGTGAGCTAATTCCCTATTACTTGGAAGCAATTCACCTTCCCATGCACCTTGTCCGATACATACAATAATATTTTTTTGTCTATATATATCTAAATAATAATGATCCCAAGGCATATCTCTTAAAAAGTCGACAACAGAATTATTGTAAACTAAATCATCTTTATAATCTCCAAAGAACATTGATGCATCAAACATTCCACTTAATGAAATCAATGTATCAAATAAGTCGGGTCTACGGAAAAATAAAATTCCTGCATGTGCTCCACCCATACTGCATCCCGTAACAATAATATCACTTCTCCAAGAAATATCTTGCATTCTAGGTACAAATTCATTTGCAATATAATTAAACCATTTTTCCTGCATTTCTATTCTATATCTTGGATCACCATTTATATCTGACCAGCTTTCTCTATCAACACTTCCCACACAAAATAACTGCAATCTTCCTTGTTCAATATAATCTGATAGAACATCTACCATCCCAAATTCTTCATATTGATTGCAATCTCCATCTTGTGAAGGAAATACTAAAACTGGTTTTCCAGCATGTCCATATCTTTTAAATTCCATTTCTCTTCCAAGAATATGGCTATACTCTTTTCTATATTCTATTTGCATTTTTTCTCCTTAATAATTTGTTTTTTATCCTTCAACTTTTTTATGTACAAAGTTTATAAATTCTTCCATTTCTTCCATTTTAGGAAATTTTGCTGTATACATATAATTTCCCATTGCTTCTGAAAAAATATCTGGCATTCTTTCATCCATTACAATTGCATTTCCATATTTTTGCTTAATTTCATCATGTGAATGAACATAATTGTTATTATCACGACGGCTTGCATAAACACAGTAATTTTTTTCAATATTTTCATTTAATTTTGCTTTTTCAATCTTATCAAAAGTTACCATATCAGCCCAAATTTGATAAACATCTGTATTATTAGCGTAATTATACATATCAGGAGTATATCCTCCTGCTGGACGCATATTTGCTTCAAGTCCTACATAATCACCTTTTTTACCTAATCCGTCTTTATTTTCATTTAATTTAAAAAATTCTAGATGAACAAATCTGCTTTTTATACCAAACCCTTTTATAGCTCGTCTTCCTGCATCTAATAATTTTTCAGGCATTTCTTTTTCAACATAATAAAAAACATCAAGTCTATCATTTACAACATCCATAATCGCAGGTTCAAATATACCACTTTCAAAAACAGGATCCCCCTTAGAATCAATAATTGCATCATAAGATACAAGATCACCATTAACAAATTCTTCCATAATGTATTTTACATTTTTATTACGGTTCTCAAAAAATTTCTTTAATTCTTCTTCATTTTTAATTCTATGAGTATCACTTGCTCCAACTCCATTATCTGGCTTAGTCACAACTGGATATCCAACTTTTTCAATAAATTTTTTTGCTTTTGCAAGTGTTGTTACTAATGAAAAGTCTGCAGATGGTATTTCTGCTTTTTTATATGCTTTTTTCATTTTTGATTTTTCTTTAATATTAGCAATTTTATCTGCTTTTATCCCTGTTGTAATGTTAAAGTCCGAACGAAGTTTTGCATCTTGTGCAAGCCAATATTCGTTATTTGACTCAAGCCAGTCTATTTTTCCATATTTATGAGTAAAAAAAGCTACTGCTTTTAATACTTCGTCATAATTTTCAAGACTAGAAACTTTATAGTATTCAGTCAAACTGTCCTTTAATTTTTGATTTAATTGATCGTACTCTATATCTGCAATTCCTAATACATTTACTCCATTTTTCTTTAATCTATCACAAAATTCGCAGTTAGTTTTTGGAAATTGTGGTGAAATATAAACAAAATTCATTTTTTTATTCATCTCCTTATTTATTTATCAAATAATTAATTGTTTTTATTATAACATAAAAAGTATATTTTTTACAAGTCGATTGTAATAGAAATTTTTTTAATTACATTTCTTTTCTATTTTAACAACTAATATTCTTATTTATACTCATTCAAGTCAATCCCCTGATCCAATGCCGCAAAAATACATCCACAATAACATTGACGATAAACATCGTATTCTGCACACATATCTACAGAACGCTTGTAACCATTATTTTTCTTAAAATCTGACGGCAAATAATTTACATCAAAAATTTCTTGAATTTCTAATCCTAAAGTGTTTATTAATTGGCTATTTTTGTGAGGACTCAATGTTAATGCACTTCCAAAATAATCAAATCCTAACTCTTGGGCCTTTTTGGCAACAATATCAAGTCTCATTTGAAAACAGGCAGTACATCTTTTTCCGCCTTCCTTTTCCTCTTCCAATCCTTTCACCGCCCGATAAAAATCAGCTGGCTTGTACTCATCCTCGATAAATCCTACATTATTTCCAGTTCTTTCATTAAATTTATTTATAAATTCCTCTTGCACTAAAGCTCTTTTCTCATACTCAGCTCTAGGATGAATATTGTTGTTAGCAAACAGCACAGTTACATCGGCATATTGTGTAAGAAATTCCAAAGTATAGGTGCTGCATGGAGCACAGCAGCTATGAATCATTATTTTTGGACGAATATTTTTACTTTTCCAATCTGAAATTAATTTTGTTAAAATTGTATGATAATTAATTTTTTGATTAGGATTCATTTTTTCCAAAATTTCTTTTGCATTTTTTATGTCTTTTTCAATATAGCTTTCTGTATTTTCTATTTGTTCAATATTTTCATTGTTGTTCATTAAATTAATTTCTCTCCCAAATTTTTTTATTTAAAAAATATAATATGATTTATTTTTCACAAAGAAGCTTCTTAAACTTTTGCTTTATGATATTTTTAATTTGTTTATAAACAAGGCTAATTATAATTTTATCTTTTATTTTAATATTATAAAATTAGACTTGCTTTCATAATCACAAAAAAATTCCAAAATTTTGAATTATTAAACAAGTCTACTAATAAAATTTTATAAAAACTATTTTTTATTATACTCTTCCAACGCTTTTTTAAGTACTTTCATTCCATTTTCAATTTCAATCAAGTTATGAGTACAAAATGAAAATCTAGCTTCTTTCATTCCTTTTCCAGGTGTGGTATAGAATCCAGGACCTGGAGCAAATGATAATGTCTGATTTTCATACCTAAATTCAGTCAATAACCAAATTGCAAATTTTTCAATGTCATCTACAGGCAGCTCTGCAATCAGATACAATGCACTACTTGGTTTATATGTGACAACACCAGGTATTTTAGTAATATTATTATAAATCATATCTCTTCTTACCTTATATTCTAATTTTGTGTTGTCAATATACGTATCCAAAGTATTTATTAAATTTGTACTTGCATATTGCTCAATTGTTGAAACTGACAATCTTGCTTGACAAAACTTTAATGCTTGTGCCATAAAATCTTTATTTTTAGAAGCGATAACACCTATTCTTGCTCCAGTCGCACTATAATGCTTAGAAATACTGTCTACTAGAATTACTCTGTCTTCAATTTCTGGAATTGACATAAATGACTGATAGCTCTTTGCAATTTCATCATCATAAATAAATTGTCTGTAAACTTCATCTGTAACAATATACAAATCATATTTTATTGCAATTTCTTTTATTAATTCCATTTCTTCTGGTCTAAAAACAATCCCTGTTGGATTACTTGGATTAGAGAACATTATTGCTTTTGTCTTTGGATTAATTAATTTTTCAATTTCTTCTCTCGCTGGTAAATGATAATGATTTTCAATTGAAGTTTCAATTGGAACCAGCTTTGCATCAGCAATTCTTAAAAAACTGTCATAGTTTGTATAATATGGTTCAGGAACCAAAACTTCATCTCCAGAATTACAAAGAGTTTGAAGCGTAATTTGAATAGCCTCGCTTCCACCTTGAGTAATTAAAATTTCTTCTGGTAAAAGATCAATTTCAACTTTTTTATATGATTTAGAAAATGATTCTCTAAGCTCTATTATTCCAGCTGAATTTGTGTATTTTACAATTTTTTCCTTATAGTTATTCAAGCCTTCAAAAAATGTATCAGGTGTTTCCACGTCAGGCTGTCCAATATGCAGCTGATATACCTTTACTCCGTTCTTTTTAGCTTCATCAATATATGGAACTAATTTTCTAATTGGTGAATAGTGCATATTTAAAACTCTATCTGAAAACTTTTTCATTTTATAATTTTTCCTTTCTTTGTTATTAATGGTTGATAGTTCCTCTAATTTCTTTATTTTCTTAACTGTCTGATGTTTTTTTATTTTTATAATTTGATAATCAATTCTAGAACTATTTGTTATTAGCCTATAAATTGACAGTTTTCAAACAAGTTTATTATTTATTATTGTATTTTTCATTTAATGCTTTTAAAATAGCAAATGTTTCAACATCCATTTCTCCATTGTAATTTGATGGTCTAAAATGATGCTGGAATACTTTTATTACATTTTTGGTTTGTTTATCCCATGAACCTGTTATACTTATACCGTATCCAAATTTATTTAATTCTCTTTGAATTTCAGAAACAGGTGTCATACTTAACTTAGTTTCATATTCTCTTTGGTAATTGTTTTTTGTGTCATCATCATACCACATTCCAATATTATATTGTGTGTACAATTGTTTCCAAGGGAATAATGGACCTGGATCAGATTTTCTTTGTGGTGCAATATCTGAATGTCCCAAAATATTGGTTGCAGGAATTCCATACTTGTCAGCTAAATATCTAACCAAAACAGCAACTTCTCTTATTTGAAAATCTTTGTATGGAACAAACGTACCAGTTACATCACCACCATTTACAATTTCAATCCCAACTGAAGTATCATTTAGATTATTTCTTCCTTTCCAGTCACTAACTCCAGCATGCCAAGCTCTTTTATTTTCATCAACTAAAGAATAAACAGGCTCTGATTTATCATCTGAAACTAGATAGTGTGCACTTACTTCATTTTGAGTCAAAGTCTTTAAAGATGAGTCTCTGTTCCCAGCTGTATAATGCAGAATTATAAATTTTTGTCTATAATCTTGACCTTGTGAATTATATGAGCTATCTACTGTTATTGTCCCTGCTGAATTTGATATTGTTGCAGTTCCTCCTCTTTGGTTAGTTGTATTTATACGGATATTTTCAATAGTTTGTCCATTAGTTTGTCCGTTATTACTATTTTTGTTGTTTTTATTTTTTTTGTTTGAAATAGATTGATCTCTCATTATTTGTCCACTATCATCAATACGTATTTCTACTGGTTTTTTAACATCTTTTGAAACATCTTGATTGTGTGCATTTAATATATTTCCAATAGATAGTATTGATGCTAGAAATAATAAATTTGCTATATTTTTTTTCATTTATTTATCTTCCTCCTAATTTTTTATTTATTACTAATTTTCTTTCTGTTGCTTATTTCATATTTTGGATTACCTGTATTTTCATTTTTTAAATAATAGATAATTGCCAGAATTGCTATAATAATTCTCATAATAGCAGTAATATTTGTATCAAAATCTAGCCATATCATTATAGAAATTATAAAATTTATTGCAGAAATTGCTATCAATAGATTATTTCTTCTGCTTATTGCAATAAAAATAAACATTATTGATGAAAAAATAAACAGTATTCTTGTGCCTCCAATAAACATGGTATACGAACTTACAGTTGATGCTATATCATTTATATAGGGTGAACTTGCCAAAAGTACACGGGAAATATTTACACAAATTAAACTTGCTACGAATATGAAAAAGCAAATTGCTAAATCCCTTTCGTCTTTTTTAGTTTCTTTTTGTCTTTCTTCCCTTGTTATATCGCCTTTCTTTATATCTTTATTCTCAAATTGAAATACTGAAAGAAATAAAATAATCCAGAAAAACATTTCTACAATACCAAGAAACGTTGTTGTATGAAATAGCCTGTCATTTGTATATTCATGAAAAATTGAATTATAGAAATCAAAATTTGTGAATATATAAAAAACAGATATTACCGTTGCCACTATTTTTTTTAAAGTCATAATTTATTCCCCCGAAAACTTATTTATCCAGCTCAAATAATTTGAATCTGTAATATTTAAGGCTTCTATATTTGCCTGAAAATTAACATCGTCGTCATATATTTTGAATATGATTGGTGCGAGTATTTTTAGTGTCTGTGTTTCAAATATTCCGTGAATATTCATACTGTAAATAAGAGGTTTTTGAAACTTTAAAAGCTGGCTGTTTGTCTTCTTTATTTCACATAGAAGAGCCAAAAGATTTATTTTCTTCAAATCGTTGTTTCTATCTTCAAGAACGACATCAATCTGATCTGAAAGAAGTTTTTTATATCTCCACGATTGATGTTCCTTGTGATTTTTACTTTGTATTAAAAATTTTAACTTTGGAGAAAATAAAGCTAGATTGTTTAAATTTCTTTCATATTTTATAGAAAAATCTCTCTCAAAAAAAGTGCTTACAGCTTTTAACAAGTCATTTTGAACACTATAAATATTATTTTCATCATAAATTTTGTTAACTAAAATTGACTTTTGCTCATTAAACGTATCATAAAGATAAATTTCAATTTCATATTTTTCTACATTTGGCATTTTTAAAATATTTCCTGCAAGAACAAAATTCAAATTGTTGTTTTGCTGTCTTATCAGTTTCATATAATCTATACTATATCGTTTTTTAGATATAAATAAATTTTCTTTGTTATAAGCTATTGCCAGCTGATAGTTCAAATTTGTCTTATAATGTAAATTTTCATTTAAGTACAAAGGCAATGAAATTGCTAAATTTTCAGCTAGCTCTGATTTTTCTCCTATTGAAGTAAATGTCAATATAAGAACATTTGGTTTTACACGTCTAACTTGGTTTAGCATAAATTCAGGATGATTGAATTCATAGTACCAAATTGGCTTGTTTGTTGAAAAAAAATGATTTAAGGTATTTTCATTGTTGTTTATGCTTTCAGAATTCACTTTCATTTTCCAAAAATAATCCTCATAGTACATAAACTTCTTGTAATGTTCAATCCATGGAAATTTAGATGTAAATTTACACAATTCCAGACCTTCTTTATATAAGTTTCTTACTTTATAGTATTTTAAAACATTCAAGGCAGTATATGCATTATGCTTTTCTGGATTGTAGTATGCAAGTACGTATTGCTTAAATTCATCATAAAGCTCGTTAAGAATATAAATACTTGACGTAATATACATTACTTCTGAATTATATCCAGATTCTTTCAAGGCATTTATTAAAAAATAATTTCCGCTTTCTTTGTCTCCTTTTTTAAAGAAAACCATAGCTCTCATCATTTTAGCACGCCAATTTCCATTTATTTCGGATAATTTTTCAAGTTTGCTTTCATATTCTTTAACATTTCTTCGTTTAACAATATCAAAGTACTTTTTAAATGCTGTTGCAGAATTTGGATTAATTTCAAGTGCATCATAATATTTTCTTTCAGCTTCAGGGGCCTTTCCACAAGATTCCAAAACTTCTGCATACGCTATACATAAACTTTCTGTTATATTATCAATATTCAAGTTTTTTTCATACAGTTCAAGAGCATTCTGATAAGCACCTGTCTTTGCATGATAAGTTCCAAGTAAAATCAATTTTCTCTCAAAATTTTCATCTGATGCATAAAATCTTAGTACAGCTTCTTTTACTTCCGTATAAATTCCTTTAGAAAAAGCATCTTGAATTATTGGATACAATCCATCCATATTATTCCAATTTTTTCTTATAGATGGATACAACTTTTTGTCAAGCCAGTCTTTTTTAGGCATCTTAAATTCTTTTCCAAAATCATCGTAATAGGAAATTTCTGTAAAATCATCTGAATAATTACCACTTTCCATTATTTCTGATTCATTGTTTGTAATATCATAAATCTGTTTTTTAATCTTAGTATTTTTTTCATTGACATTACTGCCGTTGCTAACTGTTTCTTTAGCTTTTTCCTTTTCCTTATCTTTCTTTTCGGAAGATTTAAAAAAATCAAAAATCCCCATATATCCTCCTATCTAAAATATTATTCTCATATATAAATAGTATATCACAATTTGTCTAAATAATACATCATTATTTTTTCAGATCATTTAAAAATTGTTTATTTATAAGCCTTGATTTTACTAAAAATAAATACTATTCAGAACTGCGACTAAAACTGCCTATTTTTTAACTATATTAATTTTATCACATAAAAGATAAAAACACAACGGAGTAAATAAGATTATTATTTTTCAAATCTTTTAGAAACTGAACGAGCATGTGCTGTAAGCCCTTCATTTTCAGCAAATTTAATTACTTTATCCTTAACTTCTTCAAGACCTTGTTTTGAATAATAAATAAATGAAGATTTTTTAATAAAATCATCTACTGATAAAGGTGATGAAAATTTAGCTGTTCCACTTGTTGGTAATGTGTGATTTGGGCCTGCTAGATAATCTCCAAGTGGTTCAGGGGTATTATGACCCATAAATATTGAACCTGCATTTTTTATTCTTGGCAATAATTCAAAAGGATTATCTACTGCTAATTCCAAATGTTCTGGTGCCACAAAATTACTTACAAAAACAGCTTCATCCATATTTTCTACAACAATAATTCTCCCTTGAGTTTCAATAGAAGTTCTGGCAATTTCTTCCCTTGGCAGTTCTTTTAATTGCTTTTCTACTTCTACTGCCACTTCATCTGCTAATTTTTGCGATGTTGTAACTAATATACAAGCTGCCAATTTATCATGTTCTGCTTGCGATAACAAATCTGCCGCTGTATGAACTGAATCTGCACTTTCATCAGCAATAATTAATACTTCACTTGGACCTGCTATCATATCAATTGAAACTTCTCCATAAACCATTTTTTTTGCCATTGCAACATAAATATTTCCAGGACCTCCAATTTTATAAACTTTTGGAATAGTTTCTGTACCGTAACTAAGAGCAGCAATTGATTGAGCTCCACCTACTTTAAAGATTCTGTCAACTCCAGAAATTTTAGCAGCAACCAAAAGAGACGGCAAAATTGTTCCATCTTTTGTTGGAGGTGTTACCATTACGATTTCTTTACATCCAGCAATTTTTGCTGGAACTGCATTCATCAAGACAGTCGATGGATAAGCAGCTGTTCCCCCTGGAACATAAAGTCCAACTTTTTCAATCGGATTAACTACTTGCCCCAAAACTACTCCGTTTTTCTGTCTTATTAAAAAGTCATTTCTAACTTGTTTTTCGTGAAATTTTTTAATATTGTCATGAGAATATTGAATAACTTCTAGTAATTCCTTATCAATTGTATCAAAAGCTCTTTGAATTTCTTCTTCTGTAACTTCCAGATTTTCCAGTTTTACTCCATCAAATTTTTCAGTATACTCTATCAAAGCCTTATCCCCTCTTGCCTTAACATCTTTTAAGATATTTTCTACAGTTTCATTTACATCATCATAAGAAAACTGGCTTCTAGCAAGTTCCTTTTCCAAATCAACGTCTTTTGAATATTTTATAGTCTTAATCATAACATATCACTCCATTTCATTTTTTATTTTAAAATTATAATTTTTTTTTAATAAAAAAAATACTAATTATTTTTATAAAATGTTCTTTATCTTTTTGACAATTTCTTCTATTTCTTCATTTTTAAATCTATAGCTCGACTTATTAGCAATAAACCTAGCACTTATATCTTCAATAGTTTTCAATACTTTTAAATTATTTTCTTTCAAAGTTGTTCCAGTTTCAACAATATCCATAATCACATCAGAAAGCCCCAAAATTGGTGCTATTTCAATGGAACCATTTAACTTTATAAGTTCTACATCTCGATTAATTGAATCAAAATATTTTTTTGATACATTAAGATATTTTGTTGCCACCACTAGCGGTCTATCAAAATTTTCCTTAAAACTTAAAGGTCCTGCAATTGCAAATTTACATTTTCCAAATCCCAAGTCCATAAGTTCATAAACATCAGGATTTTCCTCAAGAAGTACATCTCTTCCAACAACTCCAATATCCGCACTTCCCTTTTCCACATAAACCCCAACATCCGATGGCTTTACCAAAAGAAATCTAACATTTTTTTCATTATTTTCAAAAATCAATTTTCTATTATCTTCCTTTATTTCTGAACTTTCATAACCTATTTTCTCAAATAAATCATATACTTTATTTCCTAATCTTCCTTTAGGAAGAGCAATATTTATCATAAAAGCCCCTTTCGTTTTACTTTGTTTTTTATATTTATTAATTTTTTGAGTAATTTTCTTATTCTTTAATTAAATTCCCATTTTCAAACAAGTATTTCTCATCATAATTAAAAATATCACTATCATTTTCCTTAAAATTTTCAATATTTTCAGTTCTAACACGAAGTCCTTTTGCCTGAAAATCATTTACAATTTTTACTAATTTCTCAAAATCACTATTGTCATAAGTAATTAGCACTTCAAAGTCATTCTTATCTTCATTTTTATAATATCCTTTTAAGCTATCAGTTAAAATTGCAAATCCAACTGCCCCTGTATCAACTCCAAACTTTTCAAACAACTTGTCATATCTTCCACCTGTCAAAATTACATTTGGAAATCCTTCGATGTATCCTTGTAAAATAATTCCATTATAATAATTTAGATTTTTTATGACAGAAAAATCAAATATAATTTTCGACTTTTTATAAAATTTAAGAAGTAAATTATTTAATTGTTTAAGCTCAATAAGTATTTTTTTTATATCATTATTTATATCATATTTTAAAAGTTCTTTTTCAATTTCATCCAAATCCCCTGATAATTCAGGAATTTTATAAATTAATTTTTTCACATTTTTTGGAACGAACTTATTATTTTCTAATATCTTTTTTATATCATGACTATTTTTTTTGTTTATACAATCAAAAATTTCTTCTTTTACTTCATATTCTAAATTAAGATTTTTAAAAACTGAAGAAATAAATTTAGTATGTGATAAAATAATCAAACTTTGTTCATTTATAATATTCAGACTTTTTAATGCAAGATCTACAATTTCAAAATCTAAAAATGTTGACTCTTTCCCAATCAGCTCAATTCCAAGCTGTTCATCTTCCTCATATCCTACATATTTTGCCAAATTGTAAGTATTTTCCTGATAATAGATTTTACTATATTTCAAAGACTGATCTTTAGAAATCTTTTTAGCAACTGACAATGTAATATCAGGTCTCAAAGCCAGCAATTTCCCGTTCGGACTCATCACAGTTAAAACATTTCTATCAATAAAATCCTTATTTTCATTATACAAATCATATTCTTCAAAGCTCGGAAGTGAAATCCTTTTATACCCATACGAATCATACATTTTACGTATATTTAACAATACCAAGTCTTTCTTACTCATATTTTTTATATAATTTTTCATAACTTATACCTCGCTTTCCACACCTATTTTATTTTATCATACCATATAACTAAAGAAAAAGAAAGTTTTTAGTTTTTCCCTTCCCTATCTATCATTGAACTTTTGATAAATAAATAATATTATAGTAATTGGAATTATCCATATCGCCACTGATAAAAATATTTTAAGTGCCAATTTTAATAATGCAACTATTGCCACAATTCCAATTGCTATTCCCAGACATTTTATTAATATTTCAAAATTACTTTTTGGTGTTACATCTCTCATTTTTTTACCTACTTTCTTTTTAAATTAAATATAAATTTTGACAATTATATTTATATACAAGATAATTCCTTTATATATTATCATATTTTTTACAATAATGCATATATTTTTGTTAATTAAACCTAATATTACTTTCAAAAAATTAAAATAATTATTTGAATAATTTTGAATAATATAGATGAAATATAAATAAAAAAACATTGGTATAATAAATATAATATTAATACTGTTCTTCCTTATCAATATCAATCATATTATTTATAAACTTTAGTAAAAAAATAAAATAAAATAAAAACAAAAAACGTCCGATAATATATAATATTTTTTTAAAAATAAAAATAAAAAGTTTATACCTTATTATAATTATAAAAAATTTTAACAAAAAGATAGCAAGAAGTCGTAGGCTTTCTATAAGTGGGAGATGAATTGCTTTTTTTGTAAAAAAAATTGAAAAAAGGATACATCCATGATAAAATTTTTGTATAAAATATTGAAGAGAAGTCATTAAAAATAATATTCAAAATCAAAAGGAGGTGTAATTTCATGAAATATAATTTAGCATTCAAATATAGAATTTATCCAAATAAAGAGCAAGAATTATTGATAAATAAGACTTTTGGATGTGTTCGTTTTGTTTACAATACAATTTTGTATACTGCGAATAAAATTTATGAAGAAACTGGAAAAAATAAAATAATTACACCTGCCAGTTTGAAAAGTGAAAATCAATTTTTAAAAGAAGTGGACAGCTTGGCACTTTCAAATGCTCAATTGAATGTAAAACGATCATTTACGAATTTCTTTCAAAAAAGAGCAAAGTTTCCAAGATTCAAATCTAAAAAGAATAATGTTAAAAGTTACACGACAAATTGTGTGAACAATTCGATACGAGTTGAAGAAAACAAATATTTGGTTTTGCCAAAATTGAAAAGAATAAAATTAAAATATCATAGAGAAATACCGAAGGATTACAAGATAAAGTCAGTAACATTGACAAACAGTAATGGAAATTACTATGTTTCTGTTTTGACAGAATTTGAAAAAGAAATTCAAAAAGTACCAAGTAATGATAAAGTAATTGGACTTGATTTTTCAATGTCTGAATTATTTGTCAGCTCTGAAAACCAAAGAGCTGATTATCCAAAATATTTTAGGATGTTGGAAGAAGAATTGAAAAAATTACAGAAATCATTATCGAGAAAAGTGAAATTTTCTAAAAATTGGTATAAGCAAAAAGCGAAAATATCAAAATTGCATGAGTATATCAAAAATTGCCGAAGAGATTTTTTGCATAAATTATCGAAAAAATTGTCTGAAGAATATAATGCTGTGGTTGTTGAGGATTTGAATATGAAAGGGATGAGCCAAGTATTAAATTTTGGTAAAAGTGTAGGGGATAATGGATGGGGAATGTTTTTGAGGATGCTTGAGTATAAACTGATGTTTTTAG
>NZ_DBHIXN010000038.1:0-19093 GCF_057270615.1 Leptotrichia sp. | reverse complement strand
GTACAAATTCATAAGTTAGCACAGAATAAAAACCTTAAAAAATAAAGAAATGGAGTGATAAAAATGACAGTAATTTACATTTATTTAATTGCAACAATGGAGTGTATAGCACGACCGATAGTTACAACAGCGGAGGAATTTAAAGAAAAACCAAATCTGTTTTATCCGCTTTGGGATGAAAAAACAATGAAATTTTCTGAGACATTATTAAATAATCCGATTTTGGAAAACGGGAAATTAAGAGAATCTACAAAAGAAGAGCTGTATAAGGCTGGGAAATATAGTTTAAGCTCAAATGAAATTATTGAAAATGGAAAAATTAAAACAGTTGAGTTGTCTGAATTTGAGTATATAGATAATAACAAAATAAAGATAAATCGGGATAAAAAAATAGAGAATATAAAAGAGAAATTAAATGCTCTTAAAGTTCAACATTCTGAAAAAGAATTTATTTTTAAAGAAAAGTATAAACAAAAAAATAGAGAACTGGACAAAAACAATTTAGGGAATATAACAACGATGTTACTTGCAACAAAGCAGACTGATTTTAAAAACTGGAAATTTAAGGACTTAGATGACAAGGATATTTATGTAGATTTGACAATACAGGATATGCTTTTAATCGCTAAAATGATGCAAGAACAAACAACAAAAGCAATGATGACGGAAACAGCTTTAAAGGTAAAAATCGAGACATTAAGCGATGAGGAATTGAAAAATTTTGATTCTGAAAAGGAGTTTGAAAAGGAATGGGAGAAGTAGAATTAAAAAGAAATACGTTGTATATCTGTTTTCATAAGCCAAAGCGGCTGATTGGGCATTTAATAGCACTGTGGACGTTTGGAAAATATTCGCATGCCGAATTTATTTACAATGGTCAAGTTTTTTTGTCTAATCCTGGTGGAGTTAGAACAAGGAAATTTGAGTTTCAAAAGAATATGGATATTTATGAGTTAGATAGTAATATTGATGCGAAAGATATTATTGAGTTTTTTAAAACAGCACAAGGCAAAGGATACGACTATCTAGGAATTTTAGGACAGTTTTTTTATGCTAATAAGGTACAAGATGACGATAGATATTTTTGCAGTGAGTTTTGTTTAAATGCAATAGATTATGCTTTACAATTTACATTGACTTATAAATGTAAATCTTTAAAGGACAGGGTTGGCTATCAGTTCAATCCGTCGAAATTATTTAGGTATTTAAAAAATATGGAATTAATAAAAGAAAAGGAAGTGATTTAAATGTATGTATTAAGTAAACTAAGTTTAAGCAGATTGGAAGGAGTACATCCCAAACTTTCAGAACTCTTCAAAAGAGCGATAGTGGATAGCCCATACGATTTTATGGTAGTACAAGGATTGAGGACAGCGGAATATCAAAGAGAGTTATATAGCCAAGGACGGACAAAACCTGGCAAAATTGTAACAAATTGCGATGGGTATACGCATAAGTCAAATCATCAAGCTAAAAGTGACGGATATGGACATGCTGTCGACTTTGCAATTTATGACCCCTCAATTCCAGGAAACATTGATTGGGATAACAATAAAAAATATAAAGAAGTTGCGGAGCATTTAAAAAAGGTCGCAGCAGAAATGAAAATAAGTATCGAGTGGGGTGGGGATTGGCGAAAATTCAAAGATTACCCACACATTGAATTAAAATAATAAAAATAATAAAAATAATAAAAATAGGAGATAATAATAATGGATAAATTAGCAGCAAAAATATATTTGACAGGTAAAATTTTAGAATTAGGAAAGACTTTAATCTATAAAACAGAAATAGTTTCAAAAGGAAAGGCTGGAGCAGAAAAGTTTAAGCAGGTGTATGAAGGTTTTTGGGATAAGTTAGAAGATCTGTTGGAAAAAGAAAAATCAATTGATAGAAAATGGATTCCTGACTTCGCAGAAGAGATTGGTGAAGAAGTTCTAACAGAAGTTTTAAAGAAAGCTAGAAAGACATTTGATTTAAAAGTTATACTGCAACAAATTTTTGATGAGGAAAAAGCAGGAAATAAAAGCATATTGTAGGAGCATAATCAATGATAGAGGATTTGAAGGTAATAATAGACAATCACGGACTTTTTCTTATACTTTTCTTTTCAGGAGTGCTATTTGGAGTAGTGGCACAGAAGATGATAGACAATCAGCCAGTAAAGCCATACATCAAGCGTATAGCCGTTGCTGGAATGACAATGGCTATTGCATTATCCCTTAATAAGGTGGTGGGGCATTTCAATGCGGGTTTTCTATACCCTTGGAGTCCTGTCTTGGGATTTTTTGGAGAGGCTTTGCTGGAAACAGTAAATCAGAAAAGATATGGTATAAGCACAGGATTTTTGGAACTTCTGCTGGAAAAGTTCGGATTTGTCAAGAAGAGAGATGATAAAGATGAAAATATATCACAAAAGTAGGAAGTTTGCAATTGTAATGTTTGCGTTGATATTTTTAAATTCAGCAATTACATTGGAATTAAGAGGCTATCAAAGACAACAAAATCTGAATCTACTGAGAAGCAGATTGAAAAAGGAGAGCAACATAGAGATTTTCGACAGTATAGAAAGAAAATCGAAAACGGAAGATTTAATACTTCTGATAAGTACAAACTTTGTCGCTTTAATAATAACTGTTGGATTCGACAGATTCGGAGTGTTTGAAGAAAGTGATGAAACTGTAAAGAAAAACAAGAAAAAACTTGTGGAATTGTTTTTGTAAGTTATTGGGATAGCCAGAAATGGCTATCTTTTTTTATTCCTATAAAGAACGTATAAATTTTTATAACTATTTTATGGTAATATACAAGTAGTATACATTTTTACAAATATTAAATTTATGAACAGATATGTGTAATAGATAAGAGCTGTTATTTATGATAAATTTTTTTAAAATAAATATATATTAATATTGTAATGATTATAAAATTATGATAAAATTAGTAAAGAATTTTGAATAACAAAATATTAATGAATTATACTAAGAACTGTACGTATATAGTAAGATTTTTTTAAAATAAAAATTAAAAATTGAATATAAAGATGGAGGGAAATTATGGAATTGTCAAAGGGAAAATTGCTAAATATTTATGAGCGAATGTTAAGTATCAGAAATTTTGATTTGAAAGTAAATCAGCTTGTAAAAAGAGGAATGGTGCCAGGAATGACACATTTATCAGTAGGAGAGGAAGCAGCGAATGTTGGAGCAATTGCAGCTTTGAATACTGATGACTTGATTACTTCTAATCATAGGGGACACGGACAGGTTATCGCAAAGGGAATTGATCTAAATGGGATGATGGCTGAGATCATGGGAAAGGCTACTGGAACTTGTAAGGGGAAAGGTGGATCAATGCATATCGCTGACTTGGAGAGCGGAAACTTGGGAGCAAATGGAATTGTTGGTGGTGGACACGGAATGGCAGTTGGTGCGGCTTATACTCAAAAGGTTAAAAAAACTGGAAAAATCGTAGTCTGCTTTTTTGGAGATGGGGCTACAAATGAGGGAAGTTTTCATGAAGCTATGAACTTGGCATCGGTTTGGAAAGTGCCTGTGATTTTTTATTCAATTAATAATGGTTATGGAATTAGCACTTCAATTAAAAAAATTACGAATGTGGAACACCTTTATCAAAGGGCTACAGCTTATGGAATACCAGGATATTTTATTGAAAATGGGAACGATGTACTTTCGGTTTATGAAACTTTTGAAAAGGCTGTAAAATATGTAAGGGAAGGAAATGGACCAGTTTTTATTGAAAGTGTAACGTACAGATGGTTTGGACATTCTAGTTCTGATCCGGGAAAATATAGAACAAAAGAAGAAGTTGACGGATGGAAGTTAAAAGATCCTAATGTAAAATTAAGAAATTATTTACTTGAAAACAATATTGCAACAGAGGAAGAATTGACAGAACTTGAGCAAAAATCGAAAAAACAAATTGAGGATGCGGTAGAATTTGCAAAAAATAGTCCAGAACCTGCATTGGAATCTGCATTTGAAGATATCTTTGCAGATTAGAGCTTAAATTATAGTAAAATTGATTTAAAATCTAACTCAAAATCCTGAGCCTGTGTAATTTTAAATGGGTTTGAATATATAGTTAAAATAGTAAAATGCAGAACTAATTAGATTTTAAATTTTACAAGTGGATAAAAAAATTAGAAAAAAGGGAGATAAAAAATGGAAACAAAGTTGATGTCTGTAAAAGAGGCAATTATTTCAGCAATGTCAGAGGAAATGAGAAGAGATGAAAATATATTTTTAATGGGAGAAGATGTTGGGATTTTTGGAGGAGATTTTGGAACATCTGTTGGAATGTTGGAGGAATTTGGGGAAGAGCGAATAAAAGATACTCCAATTTCAGAATCTGCAATTTCAGGAACTGCGATTGGTGCGGCGATGACAGGGCTTCGTCCAATAGTTGATGTAACATTTATGGACTTTATTGTGTATATGATGGACAATATTGTAAATCAAGCGGCAAAGGCTAGATATATGTTTGGTGGTAAAGGGCAAGTGCCTGTAACTTTTAGATGTGCGGCAGGCTCTGGAGTGGGATCGGCAGCACAGCATTCACAATCTCTTGAAGCATGGTTTACTCATATTCCAGGAGTAAAAGTTGTTGCACCAGGAACACCTGCAGATGTAAAAGGACTTTTAAAATCAGCGATTCGTGATAATAATCCAGTAATCTTTCTTGAATATAAAGCACAGTACAATATGAAAGGCGAAGTTCCAATAGATCCTGAATTTATTATTCCTTTAGGAAAGGGAGAAATAAAAAAAGAAGGGAAAGATATTACGATTGTAACTTATGGAAGAATGTTGGAAAGAGTGATGAAAGCGGCGGAAATTGCGGAAAAAGAAGGGATTAGTGTAGAAGTAGTGGATCCTAGAACATTAATACCGTTGGATAAGGAAATTATTTTAAATTCTGTGAAAAAGACAGGACGAGTTATTTTGGTAAATGATGCTCATAAGACAAGTGGATTTATTGGAGAAATTTCTGCAATTATTTCGGAAAGTGATGCTTTTGACTATTTGGATCATCCGATTGTGAGATTGGCTGGAGAAGATGTGCCGATACCTTATAATCATGCTCTTGAAACAGCGATGGTGCCAAGTGTAGAAAAAATTGTAGAAGCAATTAGAAAAGTAAAAAATAAACAGTAAATTTATTTAATAAAATAGCAAAAAAAATCAGAAAGGAAAAAATTATGGAAAATGATAAGTTGAGAGCTACTCCTGCAGCACGTAAACTGGCACAGCAAATGGGACTTGATCTTTTTCTTGTAAAGGGAAGTGGAGCGAACGGACGTATTCATAAAGAAGATGTTCAAACATTTAAGTTTGAAAAGCAAATAAGAATATCACCGCTTGCAAGAAAAATTGCAAAAGATTATAATATTGAATTGGAAAATGTTGTTGGAACTGGGTATAATGGGAAGATAATGAGAGATGACATTTTAAAATTGATTGCTAAACCACAAGAAAAAGAAAAATTGGCAAGACGTGAAGAAGCTATTGCAGCACAAGAAAATAAAGTTCTGGAACAGGATGTGGAAATTGTGCCAATGACAGCGATGAGAAAAGTTATTTCTAAACGGATGACTGAAAGTTATTTGACAGCTCCTACATTTGCACTTAATTATGAAATTGATATGACACAAGTTATTGAATTGAGAAAGAAAATACTTGATACAATTTTGGAGAATACAGGGAAAAAAATAACAATAACAGATATTATTTCATTTGCAGTTATAAAGACTTTACTAAAGCATAAATTTGTAAATTCGAGTCTTTCAGAAGACGGGACAAAAATTATTCTGCATAATTATGTAAATTTAGCGATTGCAGTTGGATTTGATGGAGGACTTCTTGTACCTGTTGTAAAAGGAGCAGATAAAATGACACTTAGCGAACTAGTTGTTGCTTCTAAGAAAATTGTTAAAAAGGCTTTGGATATGAAACTTACGCCTGACGAGCAAAGTGGAAGTACGTTTACGATAAGTAATTTGGGAATGTTTGGAGTGCAAAGTTTTAATCCAATAATAAATCAGCCAAATTCAGCGATATTGGGAGTTTCAGCTACTGTTGAAAAGCCTGTTGTGATAAATGGGGAAATTACAATCCGTCCAATGATGACTTTGACGCTTACGATTGATCATAGAGTTGTAGATGGCCTTGCGGGGGCTAAATTTATGCAGGATTTGAAAAAGGCCTTGGAAAATCCGATTACTTTGTTAATTTAAGTATCTAAGAAAAATATATAAGGAGTGAAAAATAAATGGCTACTGAAGTAATAATGCCTAAAGCTGGAATAGACATGACTGAAGGGCAGATTATAAAATGGAATAAAAAAGAAGGGGAAAAGGTAGAAGAAGGAGAAATTTTACTTGAAATAATGACAGATAAAACAAGTATGGAGCTGGAAGCAGAAGAATCAGGATATTTGATTAAAATATTAAAAGGTGATGGAGAGACAGTACCTGTTACTGAAATTATTGGATATATTGGTGCAGAAGGAGAAGTGATTCCAGAAGCAGGTTCTACAAATACAGCACCAGAAAATACAGTTTCTCAAACGGATTCAGAAAAAGTGGCTGCAGCTAATGAACCTAAAAAAGAAAAATCAGAAGATGAATTTGATGTTGTTGTCATTGGAGGAGGGCCTGCAGGATATGTAGCGGCAATTCGTGCAGCTCAGCTTGGAGCAAAAGTGGCAGTTGTGGAAAAAAGCGAGTTTGGTGGAACTTGTTTAAATAAAGGGTGCATTCCTACAAAAACATTTCTTAAAAATGCTGAAATTATAGAAGGTATTGAAATGGCAGGAAAAAGGGGAATTATTTTAGAAAGCGAAAAATACACAATTGATATGCCAAAAGTTGTACAATTGAAAAATGAAATTGTTAAAACATTGACAAATGGTGTAAGAGGGTTATTGAAGAGTAATGAAATTAAGATGTTTAATGGAGTTGGAAAAATTAATAGGGATAAAGATGTTGTTGTAAATGGGAAAACTGTTTTAAAAGCTGATAAAATAATTTTGGCTGGAGGATCGAAAGTTGGAAAAATTAATATTCCTGGAATTGAAAGCAGTAAAGTGCTTACAAGTGACGATATTTTAGATATACAGCAAATTCCAAAATCGCTTGCTGTAATTGGAGGAGGAGTTGTTGGAATTGAGCTTGGGCAAGTATTTATGTCATTTGGAAGTCAAGTTACTGTTGTGGAAATGATGGACAGAATTGTACCTGGAGTAGATAGAGAATCATCAGCTACGCTTAGAAAGGAACTTGAGAAAAAAGGAATGAAAATATTGACTTCCACACAAATTGAAGAAATAGTTGATGATGGACATAATCTAACAATTAAAGTTATCGGACATGATGATATTGTTTCTGAAAAGGCATTGCTTTCGATTGGAAGAGTGCCTGATTTGGAAGCTGTTGGAGAAATTGAGCTAGAAATGGAAAAAGGGAAAATTAAGGTTGACAAATATATGGAAACAAGTGTAGCTGGAATTTATGCACCTGGAGATGTGAATGGAATTAAGATGCTTGCTCATGCGGCATTTAGAATGGGAGAAGTTGCGGCTGAAAATGCAGTTAAAGGAAATCATAGGGAGATTAGGCTTGAAACAACTCCATCTGCAATTTACACAGTACCAGAAGTGGCGATGGTTGGACTTACAGAAGAAGAAGCAAAAGAAAAATATGATATTAAAATTGGGAAATTCCAGTTTGCTGCAAATGGAAGAGCATTGGCTTCAAGTGAAACAGCTGGATTTGTAAAAGTTATAATGGATAAGAAGTATGATGAAATATTGGGAGTTCATATAGTAGGACCTTCAGCTGCAGAAATTATTAACGAAGCATCTGGACTTATGGCAATGGAAATTACTGTGGATGAAGTAATTAAGACAATTTATGCTCATCCAACTTATTCTGAAGCACTGTTTGAAGCATGTGCAGATGCACTTGATGAAGCTATTCATTTGCCCAAAAAAAGAAAATAGGATGAAAAAGGACTGATTATTATGATTTATTATATTAGTAAAACTCACGATACGGCATTTAATATTGCTATGGAAGAATATTGCTTTAAAAAATTAAAGGATGAAGATGAAATATTTTTACTTTGGATAAATGAACCTTCAATAATTGTCGGGAAATATCAGAATACTATTGAGGAAATTAATACAGAATATACTAGAGAAAAAGGGATTCATGTAATTCGTAGAATTTCTGGTGGAGGGGCAGTTTATCACGATTTGAATAATTTGAATTATACGATTATTTCTAATAGAGATAAAAATAAAGAAGGTTTCAATTTTAAAGAGTTTTCAAAACCAATAATTGAAACATTGGCAGAATTAGGCGTAAAAGCTGAGTTTACTGGAAGAAATGACTTGGAAATTGACGGGCAAAAATTTTGTGGAAATGCACAGGCTTACATAAAAGATAGAGTGATGCATCACGGCTGCCTTTTATTTAATGTTGATTTTAGTGCTTTAGGAGATGCTTTGAAAGTTTCTAAAGATAAAATTGAGTCAAAAGGTGTAAAGTCTGTTAGAAGTAGAGTTACGAATATATTGCCTCATTTGAAAACTCCTATTACAGTTGAAGAATTTGGCAATAAAATTATGGAATATATGAAAAAACAGTATCCCGATATGAAAGAATATGTTTTCAGCAAGGAAGAGTTAGATTATATTGCTAAAAGAGCTGAAATTAAAAGAAGCTGGGAATGGAATTATGGAGAGTCACCAGAATTTAATATAACTAGAGGAAAAAGATTTAAAAATGGAAAAATCCAGATTTTTGCCACGGTTGAAAATTCTAGAATTAAAAATATCAAATTTTATGGGGATTTCTTTGGAAAAAATGAAGATTTGAGTGAAATCGAAAATCTTTTGAAAAATGTGAAATATACGAGGGAAGATGTTAAGGAAAAATTGGAGTCAATTGATATTGGGGAGTATTTTTCTAAATTTACGGTGGATGAAGTTGTGGAAGTTATTGTAGAATAGGGATTGATTATGAAATATTTTTTAGCAAGGGGTAAATCCCCTTGTTTTAAAATTTTTTTACCCAATTTTATCATATATTAAAATCCCTTAGGTTTTTTAAGTAATTTTATTGTATCGTATTTTCAGAAATTGTCAATAGTTTTTTTTGAAAAATTGTAAAGAAAAAAAACTTGACAACTCATCAAAATTTTTGTATAATCATAGTACATTTAAAATAATGAATTTTAAAATTATTAAATAATATGGAGGTAACATTTAATGTTAAAATTAAGATTGACTAGATTGGGAAGAAAAAAAATCCCTTTTTACAGAATAGTAGCTATGGAAGCTTTATCTAGAAGAGATGGAAAAGCAGTTGCTTATCTTGGGACTTTTAACCCACTTGTTGAAGATGACAAGCAAGTAGTATTGAAAGAGGAAGAAATCTTGAAATACTTATCAAACGGTGCTCAACCAACTGAAACTGTTAAAAGTATTTTGACAAAAGCAGGAGTATGGGCTAAATTCCAAGAAACTAAGAAAAAATAGTTATAAGCACGTACTTTATAGAATTATATTTTATAATTGACATAATATTTGCCTTAATTTTTGATTTTTAGGGCAAATTTTTTTAGGTAAAATTAATATTTGTATTTATTATAAAATTAATCTAATTTTAATAATTTAATTTTGAATGGATTCTAGTATATTTTGTAAGACAGTATATTACAAAAAAATTTAAAAAGGCACTTGATTTTTTTTGTTTTTTATTATATGATTATATGTCTAATGTTATTCTGTGTTTAAATAATGAATTTCAAATGGAATAATAATTTTATAATATTTATATTATAAATAATGGAGTTTTTTTTACATTTGAAAAGTAAATTTTTGTTTTTTAATGGAATTTAGCAACTAGATAAAATTTAAATAAAAAGGAGTTTAAATTATGACAAATAATTTGAAAAATTTAAAAAAGGATTTGAAATCTTTTGCAAAAAGAGTAAAAGGTTTTAAATATACCGATTCGTCACTTATTACCTTTTTGTTGACTGGGGTAATAGAGTTGACAGGAGTTTCATTTAATCTTTTTTCGGCTGAAAATGAAATTAAAGAGCAGACAAAGGAGATTAGTACGTCAATAACAAATTTGAAGAGTGATTTCAGGTTTGCACGGCATGAAAATGATAAACTAATTAGAAAGACAAACTTGGAATTAGTTAAGCTAATGGAACAAGGAGATCACGTTGTAAAAAGCCCATGGAGCAGCTGGCAATACGGACTAAATGGTTTTTACAATAATTGGAAAGGTTCATATAAAGGACGTGGAGATAAAACCGCAGATTTCAAATACGAACGTGAAAAAACAATGAGTAAAACCAAATACGAAGCTTTTCCCCACACTTTATACGGAAACACAACAGAACTGGGAATCAGACAAGAACCAAATGCCTCAATCCCAGTATCAGCTTCACTTACTCCGTTAATACCAAGAGTAAAACAAGCTAATGTATCAATGGCTGTGGATATAAGTGAGCTGCCTTCGTTTACTCCAAGAACAGTTACACCACCATCAGCACCAGTTGTTAGTACATCAGTAACTTTTACACCACCTACTTTTAATTTGGTTGGGGAATCTCTTGGGAATGGAGGAGATGATTATTTTGATTATAGTTCTAGTCATTTTTATCCTAAAGTACCTGCAACAGCTACAACACCTGAAAAACCAGCGAGATGGGATGGTTCAGGACATGGAATAATTGAAGGTGTATCAATCTTAACAGGAAATTTTGCAACAGAACTTACTGGTGTTAGTACAAGTAATACGGCTGGTTATGCTGGAAATAAATTTCGTAGTTCAGGATATTGGAAATACGGATACAATGATTACACATTTTATAATGCCTCTAATGCTCCTGTAAAAGGTAATAATAGTGGTGCTATATCTCCGGCAGGTATTTCTGTTTCTCCAGGATTGTCTGGAAATTATTCTAGAGGAGCTACAATGACAGTAACGAATACGGGATCACCTACTTCTAAAACAGGTTTCTTAAAAATGGCTTCTTATGGTGGTAGACAATCTTCTACTATGATTAATAATGCAAATTTAATATACACAAAGCAAAATTCCACAGCAGCAAATGTTGGAGTAAAAGAAATAGTTCACTTGGATACACATGGTGCTCAACCAATTAATAATGGTACAACGAATGATGAAAATACTAGAGTTAACACAGTATTGAATAATTTTCCTACTGATCCAGTTTCTGCTGTTCAAAAAGTAAAAGTTAAAAATGCGTGGGATGATTTTAAAGATATTACAACGGCAAAAGGTCTTACACATTCACAAACTTTTATAAATAGTGGAAAAACTGTAATAGAAGGAGAAAAAGTAGCATTTTCAAATAGTTATGATCATACTAATGGAACACCAAATGCAAAATGGACAGCAACAGTTATTAATACAGGAGATATAGTTATACACCCTATGAAAAGAATTTCTGATGGTGGAGTGTTAAATTCTGATGCTGCAGTTTTTGTAGTATCACCAGAAGTATATGGTTTTGGAAATGCTACAACTGGGACTAATGGAATTGCACAAGTATTATATAATTCAGGAAATATAAATTTATATAATAAAAATTCAGCAGTATTTTTTATAAATCCTGATCCATATGAACGTACAATAAATACTACAGCAAGAAGAGATGTAACGATAGTTAATAGAAAAGGAGAAATAAAAGAATACGGTGATGGATCTGTTGGAACTTATATTAAAACACCGAATTATGTTAGGCAGTTAAATTTAGATTTTTCAAATAAAAGTACGAATAATGGTACTAATGATTGGTCACCTATGACTTTATATGGAGATAATAGCATAGGTTTGTATATTGAGAAGGTAACGAACGATACATCAGATAAAGATTATACTAATGTGGCTGGTCTTACAGAGAAACAATATTATCATAAGGATGCAACAGGTAAACATGATGTAGTTCTTGCAAATCAACCATCAATCACAAGAGCTAGTGCTAATGGAGATTCAGTAGTTTACGGAAACTTTGCCGTTAACATAGGAGATTCAAATGATACTGGAAATCAACAATATACTTCAAAAAATACAATTTCAATAAGTAGTAATCCAGGTACTATTGATGAATATTCAACAGAAGGAACACCAGATAAATTTAATTTAAACAATACTAACCCTAAAATTGAAAAAAGTTTTGGTATATTCTCAAACTATAACATAGACTTTAGTAAAGATACTGTTAGTGCAACAACAGGAATAAATAAATTCGGACACCAAATTAATATTTTTGGAAATACTGAAGGAAATATCGGAGTTCTTACTGGAAATGACGCTATATATAAACTTGGTAAAGGAAGTATTAATTTATCAGGTATAAATAGTACGAATAATATAGGAGTTTTAGTTGGTGGAAGTAGAGATTTGTCAGGAAATCTTACTCACCAGACAGATGGTAAAGTAATTGGAGATGTTGTAACAATAACTGGAGCTTCTGATAATTCAGATAGAGGAAATAGAGCAATTGTAGCTGTTGGAAAAAATAGTGCAGCAAATGCTGTTTCAAATTCAGTTGAAGTAAATGAAGTTAGATCAACAAATGCTACTAATTCAATAGCGATTGTAGCAGATGATCATTCGACTGTAAAAGTTAATAGTTCAGCAACTAATTCATCTTCAACAACTCCAGGAGTAAATATTTCTGGATCAAGATACGAAGCTACTCCTAGTCGTCCAAATGATAATGTTGGGGCTGCATATGCGAATAATGGAGCGACTATAACAATAGACAGAATAGCACCATCATCACCAGTAACAACAACACCATTACCAGCGAATATTTCAATACAAGGTGGGAAAAATAGCACTAATAAATATATGGGATTTGGGTTATTTGCAAATAATAATGGTGAAATTAATGCAGAAAACAATTCCATAAAAGTAGAAAATGGGTCTACAGCAATAGCAGCTTTAAATGATGGAAATGTAAATTTAAAAGGAGCACAAGTTGAGTATAATGGAAAAGGATATGCATTATATGCAGGTATTGATAAGACATCAGCTTTAGTTCCAGCTACTGCAACTACAGGAAAAATACAATTAACAAATGGTAAGTTAATATTAGGAGATGAAGCTGTTGGATATGTGTATGATCAAGCTAATCCAAATGCGATAAATCTTTCTAATACAAATATTGATGTAACATCAGATGATGTAATAATTGCTGATTTACGAAATTCTGCTACAGGTATAGTAACAGTTGATATTGATAGTTCGGGAACTCCTTTGAAAACGCAATTGTTAGGTGCAGGAGTAGGAACAATTACACCAGTAGCGGGATCAGGAGCAACTGGAAAACATAAATATGCAGTTGTTGACAATGCCCAAATTAACATAAAATCAGCTGTTGATAAAGCAAATAATACAACGGATTCAGATAGTGAAGTATTTACAAAAAGATTTTTGTATCAAAATTCTAAGATTGATGTAACTTCTGCAGGTTCTGTTAAGGCTGAACTGGATGATACGCAAATGAATGCGATAGATGCCAATCTTAAAACTCCTGTTGGTCTTGCAGTAACAGCAAGTGCACAGACAAAGAATAATGACACAACAGGAATTAGTAATAATGGAACAGTATCAGCAGATAGAACAGTTGGAACTGATAAAGGTGGAATAGGTCTTTATGTAGATTACGGATATATTAATAATAATGCTACAGGAATAGTAAATGTTGAAAAAGGAACAGTAAATGGTCCAAATGACAAGGCTATTGGAATATTTGGTACAAATAGTACAAAGGTAGTTAATGATGGAAAGGTAAATGCTGGAGGTAAAAAATCAATTGGTATTTTGGGAATTTCTTATAGAATTGACTCAAAAACAGGGCTTGCAATAAATCCAGCAGATGAAACATATTATAATAATGTAATTGCAAACGGTGGAACTAAATTTGGAACAGTAAATGTTGAAAATGGTGCAACTGGTAAGATTACGATGGATAATGATGGTGCTGTTGGAATGTTTGTGAAGAATAACAGTACTGATAAAGACAGTTCTGGAAAATATGTTGTAACAAATGCTTCTGATAGAAAAGCTAAAACTGATACAGTTGGTGTAAATAAAGGTGAGATTACGATTAATGGAAACAACAGTTCAGTAGGAATGGGAGCAAATAATGGTATAATTACAAATGCTAGCAGCGGTAAGATTAATGTTAACGGTACTAAGTCGGCAGGAATGTATGGAACGAAAGATTCTGATTTGATAAATAACGGAGAAATTAATGTTGCGGCAACTTCTGCTGGAAATGAATCTATTGGAATGTATATTGATGATCAGGTTTCAACTATTACAAATACTGGAAAGATTAATGTTGGAAAATCTTCTTACGGAATTTACGGAAAAGATGTCAATATGACTGCTGGTGAGATTAATGTGGCTGATGACGGAGTTGGAGTTTATTCTACAGGACCGAATGTAAATCTTACAGGTGGAAAAATTGATGTAGCAAATAATAATGCAGTTGGAGTTTATATTGCAGATGATAGTAAAAATCCGCAAGCGACAACAGTTACATCATCTGTTGACATGAAGGTTGGAGATACAGATTCGTTTGGATACTTGATAACGGCTTCAAAGGCTAAGACAGACTTGACAATAAATCCAACAGCAAATCCTGTTCACGTTGGGGAAAAATCAGTATACGTATATTCTGGAGCTCCTCAAAGTTTAGGTGGAAAAATTATAAATAAATCAGATATTGTAATGGATAAGAATAGTGGATATGGAATTTATTCTTCACAAGATGCAGAAAATTATGGAAATATTGACTTGAGAGCAGGTGTTGGAAATATTGGAGTTTATTCTACACAAGGAAATAGTAAGAACTTTGGAGTAATTACAGTAGGTCCAAGCAATGTAACTAGCAAGCAATATGGAATCGGAATGGCAACTGGATATTACGATGAAACTTCAAAAGTTTCAACAAATGAAGGAACAATAGAAAATTATGGAACTATCAATGTATCTGATGACAATAGTGTTGGAATGTATGCAGCAGGATCTGGTTCAAAGGCAATTAATAGAGGAACTATTAACTTGAGTGGAAATAATACGACAGGAATGTATATTGACAGATATGCGATTGGAGAAAACTATGGAACAATCCAGACAACACCAACAGCAAATGGAAAAGGAATAAAGGGAGTAGTTGTAGCAAATGGAGGAGTAATTAAGAACTACGGAACAATAAATATTGCTGGAAATAAAAACATTGGTGTATACGCATTTAGAGGAGATGTGACAGATCCAAATTATGTTCCTTATCAGGAACATGGAACTGGAAATACTTCAACAAGACCTTATGTGGAAGGAACAGCGACTGACAAGAAAATAACAGGAAAAGCAATTGTAAAAGTTCCGCCTGCATCATTGCCTAGCCCAGTTTCAATTTCAATAGACGGTGTAGATGTAGCACCAGTAAAAGTTGATACAAATATAGCATCTCCACAAGCACCAGAAGTATTGATAACTGATTTGTCTGGAGTAACAAAACTTAATCTGGAAACAGAAAAGATGGATTATAATCATACACATTCAAATGGAGAAATTTCAAGCATCGGAATGTATGTAGATACTTCAGGAATAAACTACACTCAACCAATTCAAGGATTGAGTAATTTATCAGGATTGACAGATGTAGATTTAATCATGGGTACAGAAGTTACTAAATACTTAAATGCAAAAGCAATCCAAATTGGAGATAATATTTTGAAACCGTATAATGATGCATTGGCGAGCGTTGTGTCGACAGGAGTTACATTGAATGTAAATTCAGCAAGCTTGACTTGGATAGCACAACCGGTAGATTCAGGAAATATAGCGGCACCAATAAAAACAGTATATATGGTAAAAATACCGTATACGGATTTTGCAAGCAAAAACGATGTTGATACAGAACATTTCCTTGATGGTCTTGAACAAAGATATGGAGTTGAAGGTATCCATTCAAGAGAAAAACAAATTTTCAATAAGTTGAATGACTTAGGAAAAGGAGAACCGCATATATTTGCACAAGCTGTAAATGAAATGAAAGGTTATGAATATTCGAATACTCAACAAAGAATAAATGCAACTGGAAATGCATTGGATAAAGAATTTAAATACTTATGGAAAGATTGGAGAAATCCATCTAAACAAAATAATAAGATAAAAGTATTTGGAATGAAAGACGAATATAATACTAATACAGCAGGAGTAATCAATTATGACAGCAATGCCTGGGGAGTTGCCTACGTTCATGAAGATGAAAAAGTTCAGATGGGTAAATCAAGTGGATGGTATGCAGGAGCAGTTACAAACAGATTTAAGTTCAAAGATTTAGGAAAATCAAGAGAAGATCAGACAATGATAAAAGCTGGAATCTTTAAGACAATGTCTCCGAAAAAAGACTATAATGGAGCATTGCAATGGACAGTCGCAGGAGATATATTTGGTGGAATTAACAATATGAAGCGTAAATATTGGGTTGTAGATGATACATTTGAAGCAAAATCTACGTATAACTCTTATGGAGCAGCTTTGAAAAATGAGCTGGGATACGACATAAGAATGAGCGAAAGAACACATTTACGTCCTTATGGAGCATTAAAAATGGAATATGGAAGATTTAGCGACATAAAGGAAAATTCTGGGCAAATGCGGCTAGAAGTTAAAGGAAATGACTACTTCTCTGTAAAACCTGAAGCAGGAATGGAATTTAAATATATCCAGCCGTTAGCAGTAAGAACTCAGCTATCAGTAGGATTAACAGCAGCTTATGAAAATGAACTTGGTAAATTAAATAAATTAAATCAAGCAAGAGTAAGATATACAACAGCTGACTGGTATAACTTGAGAAATGAAAAAGAAGATAGAAAAGGAAATGGTAAATTCGATCTTAACATTGGTGTGGATAACACAAGATTTGGTGTAACAGTAAATGCTGGTTATGACACTAAAGGAAAAAATGTTAGAGGTGGAATTGGATTTAGAGCGATTTACTAATTCTGAATCGCTTTAAAAACAGAACAATATTAGGATTTTATGGCAAGGGGAGGGTTTCTCCTTGCCTACTAAGATTAATAGAGATTTTAGCGTAAATTTTTATGAAAATAGCACAAAAACTCGTAATTAAAAGCGTAGAATAAATTGTGCTATTTTTTATTTATAGAAAAATGTCGTAGACTAGCCATAGGTTGTAGAATTTGCGGAAATAAGAAATCCTGCAAAAATAAAAAAACATAGTAATTAGTTTAGAATGATTATGAAATAAATATTATAAAAATTTGTTCCTATTTTTAAAAGGGGGTTTAGCATTAATTTTGAATAGGTTCAAGCATACTTTACAAACTGCCAAATTTGAAGTATAATAAAAAAAATTAAAGAAAGGTTGATAATACAAAGAATCTTACTTCTTGGCAAAAAATAAATAAAAAAATGAAAAACGATAAAACAAAAATAAATGAAATTTTAGAAAAAATTTTTAATATGAGAACGATTAATAAGAGAATAACAAAAGAATCACTAAATCAAAATAATGAAAAGCTAAAAAAAATTTATGAATTATTAGGAAAGCCTTGTGAAAATAAGAAAATCATTCATATTGCAGGGACAAATGGAAAAGGATCGACAGCGACATTTTTGGAAAATATTTTTTTTGCAGCTGGATATTCGGTTGCTAAATTTACTTCACCGCATATTTTACGATTTAATGAAAGAATTTTGGTAAATAAAGAGATGATTTCAGATGAGGATGTTGTGAAGCATTGTGAGGCTGTTATGAATGTTTTGGAAGAAAATGGCTTAAAGGTAAATTTTTTTGAAATCACAACTTTTGTAGCCTTGCTTTATTTCAAAGAAAAAAATCCTGATTTTATATTTCTAGAAACTGGACTAGGCGGAAGATATGATGCCACAAATATTGTAAAATCGACAATAGCGGCTATAACAAATGTGAGTTTTGACCATGTTGCCCTTTTGGGAAATTCACTTGAAAAAATTGCAGCTAGAAAAGCTGGGATTATAAAGGATAAAGAGCTTTGTATTTATGCTCAGAATTTGGCTGAACTGGAAGAAGCTGTGAAAAGGGAAACAGATAATTCGATAAATGTTTTGAAAAAATATAAAAATTTGCAGGTTGAATTGGATGATCAAAATTATAAGACAATTGTGAAAATTATTGAAAATGAAAATGTTAAAAAATCTGAAAATATTGAAAAAATTAATAATAATAAAAATAATTTAGAAAAAATATTTGTGCTGCCACTTTTTGGAAAATTTCAAGCAAATAATTTTTTAATTGCCTACGAGATTGCCAAAATTTATGGAATTAGTGACAAAGTTATTCAAAATGGGATTAATCAAATTTCATTGGCTGGACGGTTTGAGATTTTTTCACAAAATCCAGCTACAATTTTGGACGTTGCTCATAACGAAGATTCTGTAAAGGTTCTGACTGAAAATTTGAATGAACTTTTTAAAGATGATGAAGTGATTTTTATTCTTTCAATACTTGGAACAAAGGATATTGTGACTATTTTTAAAAAGATTTTGGAAAAAAATTATAAAATTTTTATAACTTCACTAAAAGAGGTAACTTATGGACTTTCTGCCGATGAAATAAAGAAAGATCTGGAAAATTCAAGCATTTCTACAAAAAATATTATTTTTGAAGATGATATTTTACAGGCTTATAATCAGGCAAAGGAAATGATTTTAAAAAATGATAATTCGTATAAGGTGATTGTAGTTTGCGGATCTTTTTATGAGATTGCGAAGTTTAAAAAATTATTTTTATAATAGAATTTAAAATTTATATATAGTTAAAAAAATAACAAAATTTTGATTTAAAGGTTGAAATATTAGTAAATATGTTTTAAAATAAAAGTAAATAAATTTTTAAGGAGGCAAAAAAAATGAAAAGTTTAAAAGAGGATTTTTCTTTAATGGACAGAGTAAAAAATATAGGGGCAAATAAATTTAATCAAATTTTTAATTAACAAA
>NZ_DBHIXN010000037.1:0-19643 GCF_057270615.1 Leptotrichia sp. | reverse complement strand
TGTCTAATATTATATATAGCTTCATTAGTTAAGTTCTTGGCTATATGGCACAAATATTTTAAAATTTTAAATTCTTTCTTACTAAGATGTTTTACCTGTTGTTTTAATGTTAAATACATATATAATCACCTCCTTTTCATCAGAGATATTATACCATGTATTCTACATTTTATCTGTCAAAAAAGTAATATTTTTTATTTATTTTTAAATATTTTTAAAGTTTTTAAAACCCCACAACAGTGGGAAGCGTCGTTCACATAAATACGCTACCATTTATGCAGTTCTCATGGCATATGTACTCCTTAATAAATTAAGGAGATTAGCCTTGAACTTCTTGTTATCTCTAACAAGCACAGACTATATCTTATCCATATCCTGTTTCAAGGACTTAGGCGAAACCACTTCCAATACCAATTGCTTGTATTGTACTCCCCTCACGAGGGATAGTCGTTGAACTTTCCTTTTCAGGATTAGCTGCTGATTGTCTATTATCATAATGTTTAGGATTTAACCTTGCACCATCCAGTATATTTTTTCTGCTTTCGCCACCATCACACTTATACCATATTTGAACGAAGGTATTATGTTGTGGTTATACTAGCTTTAAGAGTTCCCAGCAATTCAGTTTCTTTGTTGCACAGTTCTTTCTGTGTCTACATACAAGTTTCCCCATATGCTTACTAAAATTTTCGTGCAATTCATCTCACGACTAAAGTTGCGAGTGTTCTTGCACTATTTAATAAACTTGATTTTTTGGAATCAAAATATATTCTGCATAACTTCCATCAAATTTTCTTCCCATGCCATTCATCATCGAAAAAACTTTGTCGCCTTTTTTAAAATCACTGTTAGATGAATCTTCCACAATGCCGACACACTCAATCCCAATTACTCTTGGAAGTTTTACCGATGGCGAATCTCCTTGACGAGTAAAAATTTCAGCTCTATTTATTCCAAATGCCTTTATTTTCACAAGAATCCAATCTTTTTTCACTTCTGGAATTGGAACATTTTTTATTTTCATTTCTTCAGCACTACACGGTTTTTCAAGCACCATTACTTTCATAAATTTTCTTTTCATAAATTTTAACTTCCTTCCTTTTGTTTTTTTATTTTTAAAACATTTTATCATTTTTATAAAAAATATTTGACTTTTTAATTACTATATGGTAATATAAATTTACGATATAGTAATATCTTTATGTGAATATATTATCATATAGTAATAATTTTGTAAAGGAGGAAAATACTATGAAATCAAATTCTGGATTTTATATAAGCAGAATAAAACAAGTAAATACTAGACTTTTGAATAAATTTTTGGCACAAAAAAATATAACGGCGTTTAATGGAGAACAAGGTCGAATTTTGTATGTGCTTTGGGAAAATGATAGGATTAGTAACAGAGAATTGTCAAAAAAATCTGGTCTTGCTATGAGTTCGCTTACAACGATGCTTGAGCGGATGGAAGAAAAAAATTTATTGATACGAAAATTTTTTCCGACTGATAAACGAAAAAGTTTAATTTTTTTAACGGATTATGCGAAATCTTTGAAAAGTGAATATGATGAAATTTCTGACAAAATGACTGAAATCTCTTTTAAAGGAATTTCAGATGAGGAGAGATTGGCTTTTGAGGCGACTTTAGAAAAAGTTTTGTATAATTTTGAAAAAGCTGAACAGGAATTTAATAAAAAATAATTTAAAATACTGAACAAAATTTGAAATTTATAAAATTTATAAAAATTTATTTGGTATTTAACTGGAGGTAAATGAATGATAGAATTTATCAATGTTGGAATGACTTATCCAAATGGGAATATTGGATTAAAAAATATAAACTTGACTATAAAGGAGTCTGAAATTACGGTTTTTATTGGACCGTCTGGGAGCGGGAAAACTACGCTTTTGAAAATGATAAATAGGCTAGAAGATGCGACTTCTGGTAAAATAAAAATAAAAGGGAAAAATATTTTTGATTATAATATTCATAAAATGCGTTGGAATATGGGGTATGTATTACAGCAAGTAGCTTTATTTCCACATTTGACAGTAGAGGAGAATATTGGAATTGTACCTGAACTGAAAGGATGGAAAAAAGAAAAAATTAAAGAAAGAACGGAAGAACTAATGGAGATGGTTGATCTGAAAAGTGAAAAATATTTGAAGAGACTGCCATCTGAACTATCTGGAGGAGAAGCACAAAGAATTGGTATTGCAAGGGCATTGGCAGGGAATCCTGAAATTATATTGATGGATGAACCTTTTAGCGCATTGGATCCGATTACAAGGAAAAGTTTGCAAAAAGATATAAAAGAACTGCAGCAGAAAATTAATAAGACAATTGTCTTTGTGACACATGATATTGAAGAGGCATTTTATTTAGGAGATAGAATTTTTATAATTAAAAGTGGGGAAATTATTCAATCTGGAACAAAATCTGAATTAATTAATAACCCAAAAAATGAATTTGTGAAAAAATTTATTAATTTAGAAACGAATAAAGATTTAGAAAGCAAAATTAATAAAAAAATTATAAAAAAACTGAAGGAAAAAGGGGAATACGATAAATTAGTTTTAGAAATTGAAGGAGGAGATTTATGATTAAACAATTTTTTCAAGTATTTTATGAACGTAAGGAAGAGTTTTTTCAAGCTATTTTTGAACATATCCAAATTTCTTTTTATGCTCTTGTAATTGCCTTAATTATTGCGATTCCACTTGGAATATACTTGACTTACAAAAAGAAAATTTCAGAAATAATTATCGGACTTACAGCAATAATGCAAACTATACCATCACTCGCACTGCTCGGACTATTAATTCCAATTATGGGAATAGGGAAAAAACCAGCAATTACAGCACTTGTAATTTATGCATTGCTTCCAATTTTAAGAAATACTTATACAGGAATAAATGGAGTAGATCCAGTATATATGGTAGCTTCAAGAGCTATGGGAATGAATAAAGTACAACAACTCTTCAAAATTCAGTTACCACTTGCAATGCCTGTAATTATGGCAGGAATTCGTACAGCGACAGTTCTTATTATTGGAACAGCAACACTAGCTTCACTAATTGGTGCAGGAGGACTTGGAAAACTGATTTTACTTGGACTTGATAGAAATAATATGAATTTAATTTTACTTGGAGCAATTCCATCGGCATTATTAGCAATTTTATTTGATTTTGTATTAAGAAAATTGGAAAATAAAAATTGGAAAGTGATTATAATTTCATTTATTTCTGTATTTTTAATATTTTTTTCTGGAAATTTAATTATGAATAAGCAAAGTAAAAAAGATAGAATTGTTATTTCAGGTAAATTAGGAACTGAGCCAGAAATATTAATAAATATGTATAAACTTTTAATTGAAGATGAAATGAAAAATGTAGATGTTGAATTAAAATCAGGATTCGGAACAACATCTTTTAACTTCAATGCGTTAAAGTCAGGAGAAGTTGACATCTATCCAGAATTTACAGGAACAATAGTGTTTACTTTTCTTAATGAAACACCAGTTAGCAATGTTAAAGAGCAAGTTTATGAACAGGCTAAAAATGGAATTTTAAAAAGATATAATATGGTTTTATTAAAACCAATGGAATATAATAATACTTATGCAATTGGAGTTACAAAAAAATTTGCAAAAGAAAATAATCTTAGTAAAATATCAGATTTAGCACGTGTAAAAGATAAAGCTAAAGTTGGATTTACAAGAGAGTTTGCAGATAGAGAAGATGGTTATAAAGGGATGAAAAAACTCTACAAGTTTGAATTTGCTAATGTTAAGGAATTTGAACCAAAATTACGATATGTGGCAGTACAAAGCAATGATATAAATGTAATAGATGCCTATTCTACAGATAGTGAGTTAGAACAGTATAAGATAACCGTTTTGCAAGATGACAAGAGATTGTTTCCTCCATATCAGGGAGCACCTTTAATGCGAAGTGAAACTTTGAAAAAATATCCTAAATTAGAACAAATTTTAAACAAATTACATAATAAAATAACAGATAGTGAAATGCGTAAAATGAATTTTGAAGTAGGAGTCAATGGAAAAAAGGCTAAAGATGTGGCTATGGAATATTTAATAAAAAATAGATTGATTAAAAAATAGAATAAATTTTTAATTTTAAATAAAATAAAAAGAGAGTGTCTCATTAAAATGTAATATTGAACCCCATTTATTATTTACTAGCAAGGGGCTTTAACCCCTTGTAAAAAAATTTATGAACAGCCTGTTGTTTAAATGGGAGATAGTACAAAAAATAAGTAAGACCTCTCTTTTTTTATTTGTAATTGTTAGATATATATTTATTTAAAATTTATATTACATCATTCCAAGATAAGCTGCACCTAATATTCCTGCATCATTTCCAAGAGTAGCTGTAACAAGTCTCAAGTTTTCAAGAGTTGACGGGAATGCAATATCTTTTAGTTTTTCTTTTACACGGTCAAATAAAATATCTCCAGCAAGTGCAACTCCGCCACCGACCACAACAATTTCAGGATCTAATGTGCTAAGTAAATTTCCGATACCTAAGGCTAATTGTTCAGCTTCATAATCTACGATTTCAAGAGAAAATTTATCGTCTTTTTTAGCTGCATCAAATACATCTTTTGCTTCTAATTCTCTACCTTTTGTTATTTCATAAAGTAAATTTTGTTTGTTTACTGCAAGACGGCTGTTTGCTTCACGGATTATTCCAGTAGCAGAAGCATAAGCTTCCCAGCATCCTTTTTGTCCACATCCACATAATTTTCCATTTGGCTCGATCTTTATATGTCCAACTTCTCCTCCAGCACCATTTTCACCACTGACAAGTTTTCCATCGACAATAATTCCACCACCAATTCCAGTTCCAACGGCAAGTCCTAATACATTTTTATATCCTTTGGCTGCACCCTTCCACATTTCTCCAAGTGTAATAACATTAACATCATTGTCAACTTTTACTGGTTTTCCAAGATTTTTTTCAAATTCTAATGCAAGGTCAACTCCATTTTTCCAAGGGAAATTTGCCCAAAATTTAACGATTCTAGAATTTAGCACAGGACCTGGAACACCAACACCAACTGATAAAACATGGTCAAAATTGACATTGCTTCCTTCAATTTGGTTAAGCAAAATTTTTGATAATCTTTGGATTGTTTCAGAAAATCCTTCCATTGAATCAGTTTTTACAATAGTTTTAAAAATAATATTTCCTTTTTCATCTACAAGTCCAATTTTTGTATTAGTTCCTCCTAAATCAATTCCAACATAATATTTCATAAGACCTCCTAATTATATTTTTTATTTTATAGCAATCAATTCTAGTTTTAAGCAACACTAAAAAATTAGGCTATATTTTATGAGTCAATCCATTTTTCATTTTTTAATTTTTAGTAAACTTTTTAGGTGGATTAACTATATTTTACTATACAAGTATAGTTCAAAATCTTTTTAAAATTATACTCGAACCCGTTCAAAATTGAACTATTAAAAGTTATATAAATTTAGGGTTTGAGTAAAATAGTCATAGCTTTTGAGTTCGGTTTTAAATCAGTTTTACTATAAATATAAATTATTACATTTCAGTATAAGTCTACCTCATTTATTTATCATTGTCAATATTATATTAAAATTATTCTTGTGCCATTTCTTTTGATTTTTCTGTACAAGCTTTTACGGCTTGTATCACGGTTCCTCTAAATTTTCCATCTTCTAGTGCCTTTAGAGCTGCAATCGTAGTTCCTCCTGGTGAAGTTACTTCATCTTTCAAAATACCTGGATGTTTTTTTGTTTCAAGCATCATTTTAGCAGAACCTAAAACAGTTTGAGCAATGATTTTATAAGCCTTTTCTCTTGGCATGCCTTCCAAAACGCCTCCATCAGCAAGAGCTTCTATAAATACATAGACATATGCTGGAAGAGAACCACTGATTCCAGTATAAGCATGCATAAGTTTTTCTTCAATTTCTATACTTTTTCCAAAACTATCTAATAATTTGAAAATTACTTTTTTTTCAGTTTCTTCAATGTTTGGATTAAATGAAACTGCTGTCATTCCCTCCATTACTTGAGCAGGTGTATTTGGCATAGTTCTTACCACTTTTTTATCACTTCCAATATTTTTTTCAATAAAATCAATACTAACTCCAGCTGCAATTGATAAAATTATAGTATTTTTATTCAATTTATCTTTAATTTTTTTCAAAACTATTGGCACAATATTTGGTTTTACTGAAAGAATAATAATATTACTTTTTTCTGCAAGTTCAATTTCATTTTGCCCTTTTTTTACACCATATTCTTTTACTAATTTTTCGATTTTTTCTTGATTTGAATCAAAAACAGTAATATCATCGTTTACAAGAAAATTAGAAGTTATGATTCCTTTTAATATTGAACTTCCCATATTTCCTGTTCCGATAATTCCTAATTCCATCTTAAATCAGCTCCTTTTTTATATTTTCACTTATTGTCCATTTTTCACTTTAAAAATCTTTTTACTTTTTTTATAAACAGTTTCATTAATTTCCAATTTTAAATTTACAAGGCATGCTATTACAAAAAAATAATCTGAAAGTCTATTTATATACTGAAGTCCAATTTTGTTTATTTCTTCGCCATCCTCAATTACAGCAACCATTTTTCTTTCAAGATTTCGTGTATTTGACCGAATCAAATGAAACATACTAGAAATTTTGCTTCCACCTGGAATTATAAAATACTCAAGTTTAGGAAGCAGTGGAATATATTCGTCCATCCTTTGTTCAAGCCACTTCACATCATCAATTTTTTGCTTATATTCTCGCAGTCCATGAGGTATTGCAAGATCGCTTCCACAGTCAAATAATTGCTGCTGAATATTTTCACATTCCTTGCGAATTTCTCCCAAAACTTTATTTAATTTATCATTTTCTCGAATTTCAGCTACAATAACTCCAAGTAGTGAACAGACTTCATCCATTGTTCCGTATGCCTGTACTCTCACATTAGTTTTGCTCACACGTTTTCCGCCAGCAAGCCTTGTAAAGCCTTCATCACCATATTTTGTGTATATTTTCATAAATTCTCAACTTTCTTTATAGAAATTTTTTTAGTTTTCAAGTTTTTCCAGTAATCCGACGACTTCAATATGCCCAGTCTGCGGGAACATATCCACAGGAGTAATTTTCCTTAATACATACCCATTTTCAGACAAAATCTTCACATCCCGTGCAAAAGTTGCAGGATTGCAAGAAATATAAACAATTTTTTCAATTTTATTCTGTATAACACTCTTTAATGCTGACTCTTCGATTCCTCGTCTTGGCGGGTCAAAAACTATTGCTCCGACATCTTCTCTCTTCAAAATTTTTGGCAGTTCCTTCTCAACTTTTCCATTTACAAATTCTACATTTTGAATGGAGTTTTCATAAGAAGTTAGCTTTGCAGCAAGTGTTGAACTTTCTACACTTTCAATTCCAATAACTTTTTTTATGTTTTTGGAAAGCATCATTGCAATTGTTCCAGTCCCTGAAAATGCATCAATTACTGTTTTTTCATAAAATTTATTATTTTTTTCTTCATTTAGAAATTCAATCGCTGTATCATACAATTTAAGTGCCTGTTTTTTATTAATTTGAAAAAATGAATTTGGATAAATCTTGAATTTTAATCCTTCCATTTCTTCTTCCAAATACTGGCTTCCAAATAAATGGACATTTTTACCTAAAATTACATTATTCTGTTCAGTTTTTACAGAAATATAGATTGATTTTATGCAGTCATCTTCATCATACATTTCTTCCAGCACTTTTGAAAGCTGATTATACTGCGAATTTTTATTCACGACAACAACTATCATAACTTCATTTTTTTCATTATTTCTAACCATTATCTGCTTCAAAAAACCAGTATTATTTACTTCATTAAAAACTTTAAATTCCTTTTTTGTACCTGCAAAACTATTTACTTTCTGCAAAAATTTATCAATAATTATTTTGGCAATTTCTGATTTTAAAAGACTTTCTTTAGCCGAAAATACGTTGTGGGACTTTCTTGAATAAAATCCTGTCTGAATAATTCCAGCTTTTTTGAAAAATGGTTCGGCTGTTTTATTCCTATAATTAACCTTTTTATCGCTTCCAATAATATTTTCAATTTGTAAATTCTCCAAATCAATTTCAGCAATTTTCTTAAGTACTTCTTCAAGCATCTTACCCTTATATTCAAGCTGTTTCTCATATTTAAGCATTCCAAAATCACAGCCATCAAAATCCTCAAAACTAATTTTGGACAAATCCTCAATTCTGTCTTTTGATGGTTCAATTATCCTAGTTATAAGCCCTCTTGCATACGACTTTTTTACCGAGATAATCTCCACTTCCAATTTATCTCCTGGTACACTCATCGGCACAAATACTGCAAATCCATCAACTCTTCCAAGTCCTTCTCCACCAAATACTATTTTTTCTATTTTAATTTCCAGTTTTTGCCCAACTTCATAATTGTTTTTTATTTTATTCATCTTATTCCTTTTTTATTTTAAATATTCCAAAATATTTTTCAATTGTAATCCCATTCCAATTTTTAAACTTTCCTCATCAATATTAAATTTAGGATGGTGCAAATCATAGATTAAGCCTTTTTCTTCCATTCTTGTTCCTAGTCTAAAAAAACATCCTGGAATTTCGTTTAAAAAGTAACTTACATCTTCAACATCCATTCTAGGCTGTTTTATTAGTTCCAAAGCATTTTTACCATACAAATCAATAATATTATTTTCCACTCTTTTTGTCATTTCGTCATTATTAATTACAGGTGCATAACCACGTACAATATCAACATTTGCTGTTCCACCTAATGCTTCCACAAACTTAGGCAAATCTCTTTCTAATGTTTCAATTATAAATGTTCGTGTTTCTTCAGACATTGTTCTAGCTGTCCCCTTCATTTCCACCTTGTCACAAACAACATTATCAGCAAAACCTCCATTAAACGCCCCAATTGTAATTACAGCCTCTTCTCTTGGATCAATTCTTCGGCTAACTATTGACTGCAAGTATTCCATAACTTTTGCACCGATTAAAATTGTGTCAATTCCTTTATGAGGCAAAGCGGCATGGGCAGAAATTCCATTTATTGTAAGGTGTATTCTTGCTGATGAAGCATGTGCCTTTCCATATTTTATTCCAATTTTCCCAAGTTCTATTTCTGGAGCCATGTGTAATGCAAAAAAAGCATCTATTTTTCTATCTTTTTCCTTTTCAAATTTTAATGCTCCAGCTTTTATCATTCTGTCTGATCCTCCAGAAGTTTCCTCTGCAGGCTGAAAGAAAAATCTTACAGTTCCGTGCCATTTATCCTTATTTTCTGCCAAAACTTTAGCTGCTCCAAGCTGAATAGTTGTATGTGCATCGTGTCCGCAAGCATGCATTTTCCCGGGATTTTTAGATTTATAATCGACATTATTTTCTTCCAAAATCGGCAATGCATCAATATCTGCACGAGTTGCAACTGTTTTGTTTTCCATATTTTCCTTATCATTATAAATAGTCGCAACAACTCCTGTATTTATAATTTCAAAAAATTCAATCCCATTTTCTGTCAAAAATCTTTTTATCAATTTACTTGTTTCAAATTCTTCATCCCCAAGTTCAGGATTTTCGTGAATAGTTCTTCTAACTTTTACCATTTCATCATAAATTTTATCAACATTTTCCTTTATAAATTTATTTATCTCTTGTGAATTCATTTTTATCACATCACTTTCTAAAAAATTATTTAATTTCATTATACCAAAAAATATTGGCTTTGTAAATTTTTGAAAAATAAATAATTATGTATCATAAAATTAATTTAAAATTTAATTTATACTATTACCCATTAAAACAATGAAGTTTTTATAATTTCGTTAGCAAGGGGTCAAGACCCCTTGTCAGAAATTAAACAGGAAATCATTTCTTTTTTTCAAATGAGAGTTAGTATTAAAAGTTATGAGTATCTTACTTGAAATCTAAGTTTATATGATTTTTATGATAGTTTAAATTTGAATTAGTTTGAGTATAATTTATAATCAAATTAATTTTAAAATTAGTTTAATAAGCAAAAAATTTGACAATCATAAATTTTGGGTATATAATATTATTACTATCAAAATAAATTTATAGAAAGGGGAAAAGAAAAATGCTGTTACATTATTTTACTGCTGGTGGAATATTTATGTGGGGGATACTGCTGGCTTCTATTTTTGGAATAGCAGTAATTTTGGAAAAAATATGTGTGTTCTTTATGAAAGAAAAAGATTTTACAGAAGAATACAGAAAAAATTTGTATAAAATTTTGAAGACCAAGAACAAAAAAGAGATAATAAAAATTACAAAAGATAAAAAAGATTCGGTTTCCAAAATTATTACGAAAACAATGGAAAATATAGAGGAAAGTCAAATTGAGGATATGCGACGAGAATCCCTTGAGGATATAATAAGGGAGGCAATTTTAGGTCAGACAGAAAAGCTTGAAAAAGGAATGTGGCTTCTTGGAGCGGTTGTAAATACAGCACCTCAGATAGGACTTCTTGGAACTGTTACAGGAATGATAACTTCATTTTCGGCATTGTCATCAAATAATACGGAAAGTGCAAAAATGGTCGCTGCAGGTATATCAGAAGCCCTTTATACAACTGCATATGGGCTTATTGTTGCTATACCGTTTCTTATATTTTATAACTATTTTAACAGAAGAATAGATGCGATAGTTTTAGAAATGGAAAGGGCAGCGTCTTATATCATGAGAAGAGTTAATACTGAAAGGAATTAAAAATGAAATTTTCTAATAGAAGAGTAAATAAAAATGCTGAAATCTCAATGCTCAATCTTATTGATGTCATTTTTATGCTGTTAATATTCTTTATGATTGCAACAACGTTTAATAAATATTCACAGTTTCAGTTATCAGTGCCAAAATCTAATGCAAAATTTGACAGAAAAAAAGAAGATAAAGCTGAAATAATAGTAGACAGGAAGAAGAAGTATTTCTTAAAAATAAATGAAAACTTAAAGAAGATTTCCGAGGAAAATCTTCATAATGAAATTTTGAAACTTCCTAAAAATTTGAGTGAAAATATTACGTTAACGGCTGATGAACATCTTGAGTATGGATATATAGTTGACATAATGTCCAAATTACGGAATGAAAATGTAAAAAATATAAGTCTCAATATACAAAAAAATAATAAATAAGAGAATATAAAAAATGAAGAAAGGAGAAGTATGACAGACGTATACGATTGTCATACAAAATGAAACTATGTTAAAAAAAATTACAATTTTAAGCTTGATTTTAGCTGCTTTTTCTTTACATGCAGAAGGAAAATATGAAGGAAAGCTTCAGGAAACAGTTGTTACAGCAACAGGGTTCAGCGATAATATCGATAACCAAATAAAGAATATTACTGTTATTACAAATCAGGATATAGCAGATAAGGGTTATAATAATGTGGAAGAAATATTAAGAAGAGCTCCAGGAATTAATTTTGTAAATAATAATTTTGGAAATATAGTCGATATAAGAGGACAAGGAACTGAAAAAGCCTCAGGACGTGTAAAAATTCTTTTAGATGGAATACCTATGAATATTCTTGATTTATCACATGGATTGGTTCCTATAAATACGGTTTCGGTTGAAGACATTGAAAAAATTGAAGTAATTAATGGAGGCGGTTCTGTTTTATATGGAAATGGAACTGCAGGAGGAGTAGTTAATATTATTACTAAAAAAGGAATTAAAGAAGGAGCAAGCGGAAAGATATATTATCAAAACAGTTCTTATGGAACAAATAAATTAGGATTTAGTGCAGGATTAAATTTGAGCGATAAGTTAATTCTTGATTTAGGATATGAAACTATAAATGGTCGTGGTTATAGGGAAAATGATAAAACTTCATCAAAATTCTTAAAAGGTGGATTAACTTACAATATAACGGATAAACAGAGCTTGAAATTCAAGGCTACAAGATATAATGATGAGTACAAAGAATCAAGTGGCATAACTTCAGATCAAATTGCTAAAAATAGAAAACAGTCAGGTGACACATTAACATTTGGGAATGCTGTAAGAAAAGAATATTCGCTAGAATATAATATAAAGCCTTCTGAAAATTTTGAATTATTGGTGTCAGGCTACAATCAGAAAATGAAAAGAGATTACGATCAAAAGGATTTGACAACTTATACTGACGGATTGTTTCAGGATAGAAAAAAAGGAATAGGGATAAAAGGAAACTACAACTATGGCTTAGGCAATTTAGTATTTGGATATGAATATATTGACAACGATATGTTAAGAAAAGCATTAAATTCTTATACTATAGCTATGGGAAGAAGATATGTGAAAGCGAAATCGGATACAACTGTAAATTTATCAAAAGACACACATTCTATATATTTATTGGATAGACATAACTTAACTAGCAAACTGGAAGGAACATTAGGATATAGATATGAAAATTCAAGATATAAAATTGACAGAAATTCAAAAGGGAGTATGATGGGAATAACTCTTTCAGATGATTCTATAAATGTAAGTAAAAAGGGGCATAACAATGCTTATGAAGCAGGGCTTAATTATAAATATTCAGATACAGGAAATATTTATGCAAAATATGAAAAAGGATATAGATCGCCAAGTCCTACAGAAATGGTTGATAAAAGCACTTTGACAGGGTACAGCTTAAATAATATAAGACCAGAAATATATGATACATATGAGATAGGATTAAAAGATATGATAGGCAGCTCTTTTGTAAGTCTTACAGGATTTTATACAAAAACTAAAGATGAAATCTTTATAAATTGGGGAGCAGGAGGACATGGGAGAAACTGGACTTATAAAAATGTACAAGAAACAGAAAGAAAAGGAGCTGAAGCATTTGCGGAACAGTATTTGGGGAAATTCAGAATTAACGAATCACTTTCTTATGTAAATGCAAAAGTAAGTAAAGGAACTGAAAAGGGGAATAAAATTCCATATGTGTCATCAACCAAAGCAACTTTAGGTGGAGTTTATGACATTGCAGAAGGTATTGCTGTAAAAGCAGACTTAAATTATTATTCAAGTTCAAAAGATCAGAGCGGATATAAGATAAAATCTTATACAACAGCAGATTTATCGGCAAGTTATAAAAATAACGGAGGATTAAAATTAGAAGCGGGAATTAAAAATTTATTTGATAAAAAATATTATATATATCAGGATGCAGGAAGTAATGTCTATAAACCTGCAGATGAAAGAACATACTTTATAGGAGCAAGCTATGAATTCTAGTATAAATATGAAAAAAATATATTTAGCATTGTCACTGCTTCTGATTATATTTATATTTATAGCACTTTCCCTTGGAGATACAAAAATATCACTAAAAGAAATAATGAATCTTTTAACAGATAAAAATTTTATAGATAAAAGAAATATAAAGTCAATACTTTTTGATGTAAGATTACCGAGAATATTTATGGCAATTTTAATAGGAATGCTATTGGCGAGTTCTGGGACAGTTGTTCAGACTGTCTTCCAGAATCCTTTGGCAGATCCTTATATAATTGGAATATCTGCAAGTGCAACTTTTGGAGCAGTAATTGCATATATGCTCAATTTGCCTGATGTAATGTATGGAGTATTGGGATTTGTAACTTCAGTAATTGTATCTTTTATTATATTCAGACTTTCAAAATCTAAGACAAAAACTGATATAACAACATTGCTGATTGTGGGAATATCTATTTCTTCCTTTCTGGGAGCATTCACTTCCTTTTGCATGTACATGATAGGACAGGATTCTTTCAGAATAGTGGCATGGATGATGGGATACGTGGGAGCAGCATCATGGATGAAAGTTTCCATTCTCACAGTTCCTCTTGTTATATCAATTATGTATTTTTATTTGAAAAGACATGAACTGGATCTTTTATTGAGTGGAGATGAAGAAGCTCATTCCTTGGGACTGAATGTAGGAAAATTAAAAAAAAATATGCTTATTATTTCGTCACTTATTGTAGGATTTTCAGTAGCATTTACTGGAATGATTGGTTTTGTAGGTCTTATTGTGCCGCACACTATAAGATTGATAACAAAAAGCAGCAGCAATACAAAGCTGATTCCATTATCTACATTAGGTGGAGGTCTATTTTTACTTGTATGTGATACAATTGGAAGAATAGTGATAAACCCTGTTGAAATTCCAATAGGAGTTGTAACTGCATTTTTTGGAGCTCCTTTTTTTCTGTATCTTGCAATAATAAGAAGAAGAGGTGTATAAGAAAATGAAAAAAGATATTTCAATAGAAAATACCAGTTTTAGTTATGACTTAGGCGAGAAAAATCTGCTTGACAAGATAAATTTAAATATAGAAAAGGGAAAATTCATCGGGATTTTAGGGCCTAATGGATGTGGAAAATCGACACTTCTAAAAGTGATATTAAAATATCTGAATCCAAAAGAAGGAATTATTAAAATTGAAAATAAGGAATTGAAGGAGTATACACAGTCGGAACTTGCTGAAATATTAAGTTTTGTTCCGCAGAAATCATCTATTACAATGCCTTTGGCAGTGGAAGATGTTGTCTATATGGGAAGAGTTCCTTATATAAAAAATAAGTGGACAGGATTTGACAGAGAAGACAGAGAAAAAGTGGAAAAAATAATGAAGATGCTAAAAATAGATAAATTTAAAAACAGAGGTGTTCTTTCATTGTCGGGAGGAGAATTTCAGAGGGTTCTTCTGGCAAGAGCATTAGTACAGAATACAAATATAATGCTGCTTGATGAGCCTACTTCAGCTCTTGATATGAATTACGCACTGGAGATAATGAGACTTACTTCATATTTTGTAAAAAATGAAAGTCTTACAGCAGTGATGGTGCTTCATGATTTGAATCTGGCTTCAATGTATTGCGACAGCATAATATTACTGAAAAATGGGAAAATAGCATATGAAGGTACTCCAAAGGAACTTTTCAGGCCTGAAATTCTGAAAGAGATATATGGATTTAATTGTAAAGTGATAGAAAATAACGGTTTTTCTTATGTGATACCGAATAAGATTTAGGAGGCAAAAGCAATGAAAAATATTAAAATAGAAAAATTGACAAAATATAGTTTATTTATTCTAGTCTTATTATTTACAGCTTTTTCGTGTGGCAAAAGGGAAAATAAAAAAGCTGAAGTAAATGATAAAAGTGAGAAACAATATAACAGAATAGTTGTTCTTGATCCAGCGACTGTAGAGATGACATATCTTCTTGGAAGTGAAGATAAACTTGTCGGAATTGCCAGACTGGAAAAGTCTAAAATTTGGCCTGAAGAAAAAACAAAAAAACTTGAAAGTGTTGGGACATTTATAAATCCATCGCTGGAAAAAATAATAGCGTTGAACCCTGATTTAGTAATTGAGTCTTTTCATTCGTCAGATGCAATAGAAAAAAGATTAACAGAAAATAATATTAAAGTTATAAAAATGCAGGCAAATTCAATAGAAGATATATTTAAAAATTTTCAGAAAATAGCAAAAATTCTTGGTAAAGAAGAAGAGGCAGAAAAAATAATTACTGAAAAAAGACAGAAAATAGAAGAAATAAAAAAAATGACCAAAGATGAACAAAAAGGTCTGTTTATACTGGCACCTACACCAATGAGAGTTTTTGGTAAAGGGACATTGCCTAATGATATTATGGAAATGCTGAAAATTAAAAATATTGCAGCAGGAATGAAAGGGATGAGTCCTACTTTGACACCAGAATACATAATAAAAGAAAATCCCGATATAATTCTGACATTTGTAAAGAATCCTCAGGAAATAGTAAAGGCAAATCCTCAGATAAAGGATATCAATGCAATAAAAAATAATAAATTTATTGTTCTGGAAACAAGTCAAATATTGAGGGGATCACCTAGAATGATAGATTATATAGCTGACATTTATCAAAAGACGAAATAAATTTTTTAAAAGTTGTAAAGAAGGGAAAAAAATGAAATTTTACATAATTTCAATTATTTTAAATGTAATGGCACTCTTTATTCCAGCTGTTTATTATAATCCTGGTAGTAAAAGAGAAAGGAACAAACATAATGAAGTAGTAACTGTAAATTTAAATGGAAATGTATTTAACAATACTTCCAAAGGGGAAGAGCAGAAAAGTGACAAATCTAATTTTTCGGACAAAAATGATAAAAATAGAGAAGTTTATAAAAAAGATATATATTCTCAGCTATCTCAGAAAGAAAACTTGAGTGAAATTCCAAGAGTGCAAAGAAAAAAACAAAGGTTAGAAAATTCCTCAACTTTTTTACAAAATAAAAGACTGATTTCAAAAGTTTCCAAATCTGATAAAAAAACATCTGTTTCAAAAACCTTGCCTGTTCCAAACGTTCAGTCTTCACAAAATTCTGATAAAATTGCCAAAAATATTATAAATTCTTCGCCCTCGGAAGCTGTCGATAAAACTGATCAAAGTATTGAAAAAATATCTAGAAATGCCAGTGAATCATCCTTTGGTAATTCAGTTAAATCATTACAAAGAAGTGGCAGAATATCTAGAAATGGAGATGACTCACTTATAAATTCTGAAAATGCAGCGGGTGTAAAGCATTTAGTACAAAGAAATGGGACAGAAGGAACTGGCAGTATCAGGTATTCACACAAGAGATTAGAAAAAACTTTAGGAAAATCTAATGAAGAAGCTGGTGAAGGGCGTAAGAAAATAGCAGGTAGCAGAGAAGGTAAAAATACAGATGTATGTAACGAAGGAAAAGACTTTACAGTATCATATAATCCAAACTTGAAATATCCTATTGCAGCACAAAGACTTGGAAATAAAGGAGACGTTGTAGTGATGGTAAGACTCCGTTTTAATAGTGGCGGTTCAGTTAGCGTAGTTTCAGCTTCAGGAGGAAGCGGAGTATTTCAGCAGGAGGCAAAAAGTGCAGCAAGTAGAATAAGAGTAAACATAAAAAATCCTGATACGTTAAAATGTACAATATCAAAACCATTTAAATTTGAATTAAAATAATTAGATATTTTAAACATAAAAAATATGATATAATATAGAAAATGGAGGAAAAAATAATGATAAAAGAAATTTTAGAACATATGAATCACGAGCATAAGGATGTACTTCCGCTGTATGTTCGTTACTTTAGTAACAGAGGAAAAGAAGTTAAGGAAGCAGAACTATTGGATATAAATGAAGAGGAAATGACTTTAAAAGTGAACGGCAGTGAAGAAGTAAAAGTAAGACTTACCAAAAAAACAAATCTTGAAGACTTGCATATGGAGCTTGTAAAAATGGCTAAAATGGCAAGGGAAGCATTGGGAATACCAAGAAAAGTTCCCTGTAAACATTCAAAAAAAAATAGTGATGTATGAAGTATAAATATGAATAGGAGTGTCGTAAAAGCAGGAGATAAAATATGTCAAATAAAATTTTAGGTTATGCAAAAAATCAAGAACACAATAAAGTGAACAAGACACAGCTTGGAGCTGCAGGTTATCCTAGTGAAAAGAGTGAAACTGTAACTGAAGATGAAGAAAAAGGGAACTTTAAAAAAAGATTTAAATCTCATGCAGATTCAAGTGGTTTAGTTTCAAATCATTTCCAAAAAAATAAGAAAATGATAACAGAAACTGAACTATTTGAACTACTGGAAAATCCTGCCAAGGAAAAAGAAGGAGTGATATATGTACATATTCCTTATTGTGATAAAATATGTTCCTTTTGCAATCTTAACAGAAAAAAATTAGATAATGATTTAGAAGATTATACAAATTTTCTTGTATCTGAATTTGAAAAATATGGAAAAACACCATATATGAAAAGTAAAGAAATAAAGGTAGTATTTTTTGGAGGAGGTACCCCTACAATATTGAAGGAGCATCAGCTTGAAAAAATATTTAAAAGCATACATGAAAACTATAATTTGTCAGATGACTGTGAATTTACTCTTGAAACAACTCTGCATAATCTGAATTTAAATAAAATAAAAGTTTTGGAAAAATACGGAGTAAACAGACTAAGTGTAGGAATACAGTCATTTGCTGAAAAGGGAAGAAATATGCTGAATAGAACATTTACTAAAGAAGAAACAATAAAAAGGCTTAAGAAATTAAAAGAAAACTTTAGTGGATTGGTATGTACAGATATTATATATAACTATCCTGAAGAAACAGTAGAAGAAGTTATAGAGGACGCAAAAATTATAGCTGATTTGGAAATCGACAGTACAAGCTTTTATTCACTTATGATTCATGAAGGTTCGAAAATGTCAAGAGATATACAGGAAAATACATTTGAATTGAATTATCAGTTGGAAACTGACAGAAAACTTCATCATGCTTTTCTTGAGAAATTGCTGGCAACAGGAGAATATGAAGTTATGGAACATACAAAAGTTGTCAGAAAAGGAAAAGACAGATATAATTATATAAGATTTACACATAAAGGAGCCGACATACTGCCAATAGGAGTTGGAGCTGGCGGAAAGATTGCCGATACTAATATTTTCAGGATAAATAATGAAAAAGCATTTTATATGCTGTCAGAAAATACAGAAGAGGAAAATAGATTTAAAAGAATAAATGGATTATTTCAATATCCCAAAGTATATTTTTCAGCCTTGAAAAAGTATGTTTCAGAAGAAATGTTTGAAGAACTTTATAAGTTATTCAAAAATTTTGAAGCTAAGGGATATATGAAGATATATGATACACATATGGAACTCACAACAGAAGGGATTTTCTGGGGAAATAATATAAGTAGTGTTGTTTTAAAAAAATGTCTAGGAGGAAATAGAAATGAAAAAGCTGGTAATATTTTCCACATTGACGGGAAATACAGAAAAAATAGCTAATGCAATATTTTCAGTAATTGAGGGTGAAAAGAAATTGTTAAATGTAGAAGATTCAGATAAAATAAACATTGAAGACTATGATAAGATAATAGTTGGATACTGGGTTGACAAAGGTGATGCTGATGAAAAAATGAAGGCATTTATGTCAAAAATAAGAAATAAAACTGTGTCATCATTTGGGACACTTGGATCAAAATCTGATTCAGAATATGCAAAAAAATGTATGACTATAGTGCGAAAATTTCTTGAATCTAATGGAAACAAAGTTGAAAAGGAATTTATTTGCCAAGGTGCCATTTCTCCTCAACTGATTGAAAAATTCAGAAAAATGACTAAAGAAGGTATCCTTACAGGACATCATGCTGTAACTCCTGAAACTGAAAAAAGATGGGCAGAAGCTGCAAAACATCCTAATGAAACTGATATTGAAAATGCAAAGAAAGTGTTTCAAAATGTTTAATTTAGATAAAATTATTTTAGGTTTAACAAGACTTATATCAAAAATTTTTTTAATCTCTAATAACTGTTAAGATTAGAAATGAAGTAAATGGTTATGGAATTGAAAAAATATCAAAAGAGTGTCCAGAATTTTGTGTAAACTCAAAATATAATATATGGCACAGGATGGTATTTTTATCATCCTGTTTGAGTATATAAAAAGTTTTGAAAAAATTAATTTTAAAGATATTCTCTTAATTTCTATTTTTTAAAAATAAAATCCCTAACCTTTTCAGCAACTTCCTTTTTAGCAAAAAATAATTTCT
>NZ_DBHIXN010000036.1:0-21870 GCF_057270615.1 Leptotrichia sp. | reverse complement strand
TAAGAGGTATAGGAAGAATAAAAGATGAGATTGGTAAAATTATTGGTGTGGGAGGAGGTAAAATAGATGAAAGTATTCCGAACAAATAGAAGATTAATATTATTTTTCATTTTCTTAATTTTTAATATTACATTAAATGCAATGAAGATTTCTAATATAAAAGGAACAGAAAGATTGAGTAATTATAATGAATTAAAAAATATTGAAGTAGAAAGAGAAGTTGATTATGATAATTATGATAGAAAGGGAGATTATGCTTATGTAAAAGGTGAAAATAAACCTGTGAATGGATTAATTGTAGCAAGAAAAAATAATAAAATAATAGCGTTAATTCCTTATGTTAATGGGAATGGAAATGGAAAAAAGTATGAATATTATGAAAATGGAAAATTAAGAATGGAAATAACGCTTAAAAATAATATAAAAAATGGAAATGCTTTTTCATATACTGCTGATGGGAAATTATTATGTAAAATTCAATATAAAGATGATATAGAAATGTTAAGCGAGTGTTATTATCAAGATAGTAGTTTGGAACAAATATATAAAAGTGTTAATGGGAAATCAGGAATATTAACAAAGTATTATAAAGGAACTAATAAAAAATCGTATATATCAGAAGTAATACAAGATTATAGTGTGAAAGGAGAAATTAATTACATAAAAAATGGAAAAACGACAGTATATGAAAAAAATGGAAACATATTAGGAGAACTTAACTTTAATAATGGAAGTTTACTGGGAGAAAGACAGAAACTGTATAAAAATGGGAAAGTGAAATATGACTTTATAGGAGGAGCAAAAGACATAAAGGATTTGAAGGCAATACGAAGCTATATAGAGTATTTTGATAACAGCGATACTATGAAATATAGCTGTAATGAAGTGTCAACAGGAAACTGGAAATGTAAGGAATATAGCAAGGATGGAAGTTTCAAGCAGGAGGTAGATGGAAGAAAATACGTGTCTGTGAATAATAATCATCACGGAAACATTTGGGTGAACATATTTTTAGGTGCCTGGAACATATTGAATCCTTAGTATTTTAAAAGGGGATAATAAAATCAATAAAAAATGGAGGAGGACAAACTAGATGAAAGCTGCAATATTACTAAGTCCAGTCAATAAGGATGGAGTAAATATAGGATTTTTCAATAAAGTGATGAGGAATTTCATAAAAAATCCGGTTCCATTGGGAGAAGTTATGAATGGGAATGCAGGAGTGAGCGAGATATTGCTGCTTCCTGTATATGTAGATACAGTTGAGTATTTAAAGTACGATTCACAAAATGGAACAAATGGGCCAACGCAATTAATGATGGCAAAGAAGGCGGGAAGTATTTTTGAAGGGCAGTACGACTATTTAAAGTTTCCAGAAAATTCAGTAGTAAAGATAGGCGGAAGAATAGTATTTTTAAGCCTTGACAAGAAAGCAAAAGCGGCAGAAGGAGCAACAGGAAACACGGTAGAGGAGAAGGACTTGACTAATGGAATAAAAGAGTATTCAAAGATGGGTAAGGAGGAGCAGAAGAGATTCAGGCAGAAAACAGGCAAGAAACTGATAGAGTACGTATCAAACCTGACGGCAATAAATCAGTTATCGGAATGGGCAATATCAAATGATACACCGCCGACAGAAGCGGAGCAGAAGAAGGGACAGAACCCTGAGAAAAGGGATCCCTCACAGCCAGCGGATGCATACAGGGGGATAACGAAAAGTCTGACGATAGTGTACTTTAAGGACGACAAGCCAATGGAGAAAAAAGACAGTGCAAGCAAGTGGGACAGTGAAAAGGATGCTGAAAAGGAATATGAGTATGCTGAAATACAGAAGCGGCTAGATGCGATAGAAAAAGAAATAAGCAGTCTTGATGCAAAGATAAAGAATGAACTATATGCAAAAGAGGACAGGGACTTAAAGAAAAGAGCGTTGATAAGCAAATATGGAAATGAAAATGATATGAAGTCAAGGCTTAACACATTGAAAACAGAAATGGATGCGGCAGGTAAAAACAAGGATTTGCTGAACAATGAAAAAACTCGGTTAACAGCGGCAAATGCCAAAGAATCAGATTTAGAGAATGTGGAACTAAAGATAAAAGAGGCAGAAGAGCAGGAAGAATTGCTAAAAACAGAAAAGCAGGACATTGAGGGAGTGCTAAAAAATGATATGGAAGATGAAAAGACATTATCAGAGCTGAAAAAATACAGAGCTCAACAAAACAAGCTGATAGAGGAAAAGGAAGGGATAAAGAAGGACAAGCTCAAGGGGCAGGCAAACTATGAGGCATACAAGGAACAGGAAGACTTAAAGAACTGGACAGAAAGCCTGTTGGGAGTGGAACTGGAAGTACCATTAAGATACATGTATATTCCAGAAGTAGAACTGGTATCCTACAGCGAGGAGATGAACTTATCAGAATCAGAAGGAAGGTTTGAAGTGCTATTGAAGCAGTCGTTCAAGCGAGAACAGTATGTGGAGGTAGGAGATCCGCTGAGCTTAGGTAAGAAGGGATTAGGCAAGCTGATAGGAGGTATTAGTAAGATTTTTGGAGGAAGTAGTGATGGAAAAGTTGTTAAAAAAGGTAAGTAAAAAGTGTACAATTATATTTTTGATTTTAATTTTTAATATTATTTTAAATGGAATGAAGTTATCAGAAATAGAAGGATTAAAAAGTTTAAGCAATTATGATGAGATTAAAGATATTAATGTAGAAAGAATAGTGGATTATAATAACTATGAAAGAAACAAAGAAAAAGATAGAGTTTATGTAAATGGAGAAGATAAACCTTTTACTGGAGCTGCAATAGAAAAAAAAAATAATAGGATAGTAGGTATATATATCTACATAAACGGAAAATCGGAAGGGAAGCATTACAGTTATTTTGATAACGGACAATTGTTACTTGAAACGCAAGAGAAGAATGATAAATCGCAAGGAGAAGGATATGAATATTATCCAAATGGAAATTTAAAAGATAAACGAATATATAAGGATAATATTATAATAGATTCAGTAGAGTATTATCAAAATGGAAAGATAAGAAGAATATTTAAAACAACTGAAGGCTTGAAAGGAATTATAGTAACATATTATGAAGATGGGATACACAAAAGTTCTGAAATGAGTGTAATACAGGATTATAGCATAAAAGATAAAATGAACTATATAATGGATGGAGAATCCACAGCATATGACAAACGAGGACGTATTATGGGAATATTGAACTATAAGGATGGCAAGTTGACAGGATTGGAACAGAAAGTGTTTAAAAATGGGAAACTTAAATATGACTATATTTCAGCCTCGGAAAAGCCGGAAGAAAATGTCAAGGCAAAGGATTTTTTTATAGAGTATTTTGATAACAGCGAGCAGAAAAAATTGGACTGCAAGGAACTGGCAAGCAATAACTGGCGATGTAAGGAATACAGTAAAAATGGTAAATTTAAAAGGGAATTTGATTCACCGACATTTGAGAAACCGAGGGACTGGAGCTTTGGGATAAATGCATTACTAGGGATACTTAATATATTGTTTTAGAAGAAAAAATTAATTTAAAATTAACAAAAAATCAAAAAATATTAAAAATTATTTTTTAGATTGAATTATCACTTAATATGTGTAATAATATCTTTATATAAATTTAGATGTATTAGATAACTTTAAAAAATAAATCAAAAATAAAATTAATATTTTTTGATAATTATTAAGAAAAGTTATAATTTAAGAGTATTAAAGGATATAAATTTTATTAAATTTGTAAATTATTATGGAGGTCTATAATGGCAGAATTAAAAAGATGTAAAAATGGACATATATACGATACTTCAAAATATTCTTCATGTCCATATTGTAAAGCAGAGGGATTAGAAACGGAAGTAAAAGAAGATAAGATTAATTTAGTTGAAGAAATGAATGATGATGATAAAACAATGGCATACTGGGCAAAGGATTCAAGAGTTGATCCTGTGGTTGGATGGCTTGTTTGTATAGAAGGTGCAGATAAAGGAAAAGATTTTAGAATTGTAAGTGAAAGAAATTTTATTGGTCGTGGTGATGAGATGGATATACAAATAAAAGGTGATATGACAATTTCGAGAAAGAATCACTGTTCAATTAGTTACAATCCTAAAGGGCGTATTTTTGTAATTACACCAGGAGATGCTAACGGCTTAATTTATATAAATAATGAGGCTTTATATAATACAAAAGAATTAGGAAGTTTTGATATGATTGAAATGGGAGAAAGTAAATTTGTATTTGTAAATTTATGTGGGAAAAATTTTGATTGGAATAAAGAAAAATCTCAAGTTGAGAAATAAAGAATTACTATATATATAAATAAGCTAGAATAGTTTGTTTTAGGTTATATTTTAACATTTAGAAGGAGATTTTAATGAGAAAGGACGAAGCTAAGTTCGTAACTAATTTTTTCAGTGAAGCAGGAACAAGATCTCAAAATAACGATTACTTTGGCTACGTACAGTTAGATAACTATGCTATTTGGGTAATTTCTGATGGATACGATTCAGAAGAAGGGGCAGCCATTGCTGCAAAGTTAGCGGTTGAATCAGCAGTTGAGTATTTTATGTTACGTCCAAGATTTAATGCGGCTGTTATTAAGGAAATGATGGATTATGCCAATTTAAAGGTTAAAGAAAGACAAGAAGAAACAGAAAGATACTCGTTAATGCACACTTCTCTTTTAATAGTAATTAGTAATTATAATGCAATATTATATGGAAATGTAGGAAATACACGTCTTTATCATATGAGAGGTGGATATATTATTTCTCAGAGCAGAGATGACAGTATTGCACAATTATTAGTGGATGAGGGGGCATTAGATACTAGAGATATAAAATTTCATCGTCAAAGAAATGATTTATTACAAGCAATTGGAGATTTTGGGAAAATAAAACCTAATATAATAAGAACTCCAATTACATTACAGGAAAATGATATTCTCTGTTTAACTACGATAGGGTTTTGGGAAAATGTTGATGAAAGAGAACTTGAAGTGGAGTTATCTCGACAGCCAGATCAGAAAAGTTGGATGGATTCTTTGGAAAAAAGTGTAATTGCGACATTACGGGATGAAGTAGAAAATTATACAATGGCTGCAGTAAAGGTAGAAAAGATTGCTTCTCCAGAGCCAATTGAAAAAGATCAAAAAAGTTTTTGGATAAAGATAGGACTTATAAGTTTGGGAATATTGCTAATTATTTTAGTTTTAACTTTTTGGAATATAAACAAAAGGAACAACATAATGAAAAGGGCTTCAAACTATGAACAACAGGCAGATGATGAATTAGTTAAGAAAAATTTTAATAATTCAGTAGATGATTTAAAACTTGTTATTGGGGAATATGAAAAATTAAAGCCAAAAAGTAAAGGAATATTTGGTTTTTTTGTTAATGCTAATGCAAGACGGGAAAAAATTCAAGATATGATTAATAATGTAAAAAATAGAATTGTACAAACAGAAAAATTGGCAATGGCATTCCAAAATATAAATCAAGGAAATGAATTATTTAATAATGGTAGGTATGATGATGCTACTCAAAGTTATCAATCAGCAAAATTTGCTTTATCTGAAAACTCATACAAAAGAGATGAATTAAATACAAATGAAATCTTAACAACACTAGATTCAAGAATACAATCCGCTTCAAAATTAAAAGAAGCACAGGCAATAGAAACTGCTGGAAATCAAGCCTTTTCTGCAGGAAATTTTAATTTAGCAAAAGAAAATTACAAAACAGCATCAGAAATATATTTAACAAATGGTAGGGCAGATTATGTATCAAGTGTTGAAAGAAAAATTGATGAAATTAATGAAAAAGAAAAAACAGCATATAATGGAGCAATGTTAACAGAAAATAGAGGTGATCTGTTATCAGCATCAGATGCTAATAAATCAAGAGAAGCCTATTATCAGGCAAGACAGATGTATCAAGCTTTGGGAGATACTGTGAAAACACAGGAAATAGATAATAAGATACAGGAATTAAATTCAAAGCAGATGTCTAATATTCAAACGGCAAATAATTTAGTTCAAGAAGGACTTAATCATATAACTGATAATAAACCAGCTGAAGCAATAACGTTGCTAAGTAAAGCAAAAACAATTTATCAGGAATTGGGAGATGCTAATAATGTAGCAAATGTAAATAAATTTATAGCACAAGCACAGGACTATATAAAACTTGAAAGTCAAAAAGATAAACAATTAAAGGATGTCGAGAAAAGATTATCAGATCAATTAAAAGAACAACAAATAAAATCGGCACAACAATTACAAAAGGAAAAAGTACAGGCAGATCAAAGAATTAGAGCAAAAGAAGCAGAAATTGAAGCTCAGAGAGTTGCGATTGAACAAGAAAAACAAAGAAGAGAAAAAATTGCAGAAAATATTCAAAATGCTACAAATTTAGAAATACAAGCAGAGCAGATGTTTAATTTAAAAAGATACACAGAAAGTATAACAAAATATACTGAATCAAAACAAATTTTTGAAACATTAAAATCTTCAGGAGATTTTGATGATCAAACAAATAAGATTGAATATTTATCACAAAAAATATCTAAAGTAGAAGGATATTTATATGAACAACAAGGAGATGAAGAGTATAAGAAAAAAAATTGGCAAGAAAGTATGAAAAAATATCAAATGTCATTAGATGATATGAAATTAGTAGGAGAATCTAATGAAATTCAAAAAAGATTAGAGAAAAAATTGAAAAAAGCAACTTCAAAAGCTAATAAAAAATGGTGGCAATTCTGGAAATAACAAAATATACAAATTTTAACTACAATTATTAGTTTAAAATGTTTATCTTACATTTGAAAGGAGGGATTAATTTGGACGAAAAAAAAAGTAAATATATCACATATTTTTTTAAAAATTATGCAGGAATTGCAGAGAAAAATACTTATTCAACATACATTCCAGAAAGAGAAAGAGGATTTTGGTGTTTAATCGTAGATAACGATATGAATGAAAATTTTGCAAAAATAGGAGTTGAAGAAGCTGTCAGATATTTTTTTGAAAATAATGAATTTTCACAAGAAAATGCGACAAATATTTTAAATGCTGCATATAAAAAAATCATAGAAAGAAAGCTGAAAAAAAATAGAGAAAATGGTGAAATTTCTATTTTAGTTGTTCTTATAAATGAAAATAAAATGATGATTAGTAATATCGGAAATACAAGATTAAAACTATTCCGTGAGAATATGATTGTTGAAGATATAATTCGTGATGAAAATAAAACAATTCAGTTGTTAAAAGATGATTATGCTTTGTTGGGGACACCAAAGTTTTGGAAAGTTATAAATGACAATAATATATCAGATGCTTTAATTCGTTGGAATAGTAAAATTGAAATTGAAAAGAATATTAGTGAAAAAATAGAGGAAATTGAAAAATTAGAAAGAATGACAATACCATTTATGTCTATTTTTGCTGAAAGAATAGTTGAAAAAGAGGAAATCATTATTGTAGAAAGACAAGAACAAAAAAATCCTTTAAAATATCTTCTTTTAATGCTTATATTTTCTTTTACATTTATAGCTATCAACAAAACATTAGTTTTAAAAAAATATGAAAATGAAGCACAAAAACATTTTGATATAGCAGACAAATATTATAAAGAAGAAGATTATAGTAATTCTGTTAAAGAAATTAATATGGCACTTGATTTTTATTCTAAAATTAAACCTCAAAATAAAAAAATTACTAAAAAAATTGAAGAATTAATATATAAAAAGAAATTAGCAAATATTAATGAACAAAAACTATTTGAAAAAATTGAACAATCAAAGATAATTGAACAACCTGAACCAGTTATAAAAACTGCAGATATTGTTATAACTCCTGAAAAAAAAGTAACACCAAGTTTGGAAATAAATGAACAAGATAAAGAGGTTTATAAACCTAAAACCATAAGAAAAAGAGTAAAAACCAAAAAAAAATTACATAAGAAAACAAAAAGTACTATACATAAGAAAAGAAAAAAATATAAAAAAACTTTAGTAACAAATGATGATTTAAATCAGGAAATTAAAAGAAATTGGAAAATACTTGGAAGAGATGATAATGGAAATAAAGTTTAGAGGGAGAATAAAATGGATTTTTTACCATTAGAATATAAATTAAATAGAAAATATAAAATTGAGAGTTACGTTTCTAAGACGGACTTTTCCAATGTATACTTATCTTCTTATGGAAATAAACAATACATCGTAAAGGAATGTTTTCCTTCAAAATTTGTTATTAGAGATAATAATGTTGTTTTTACTGACAGGTATCAAAAAAATTTTAAAATGCTTAGAGAAAGTTTTAATAGAGAAGCTGATGTATTGAAAAGATTTAATAATGACAGTATTATTAAATTAAATGAATACTTTGAAGAAAATGGAACGATATATTTAATAATGGAATATTTTAAAGGGAGAACTTTGAAAAAATATATATTAGAAAATGATGTTTTAGAAGAAGACATTGTAAAAATATTTCTTAATATTTTAAAAACAGTAAAAGAAATACATAATAAAAATGTCGTACATCGTGATATAAAGCCATCAAATATTTTAATTAATGGGAAACATAAAATTAAAATTATTGATTTTGGTTCAAGCATTATAGATAATGAAAAGAATGGAACGTATATAAAAGTAACAGATTGCTACTCTCCTCTTGAAATGTATTCTTTAAAAGCAGAAAATGATGTAAGGACAGACATATATAGTTTATGTGCATTACTTTATTTTATGTTAAATAAACAAAAACCAATGGATGTATTAAAAAGATTTTATTATCCTGAATTACTTTATGAAAAAGAAATAGACGAACTGCTAAAACAAATAATTTCCAAAGGGCTATCTATTGATAAAAATGAGCGGTATTCTAGTTGTGAAGAATTGCTTGAAGAATTAGAAAAAGTAAAAATATAAGTTTATAATAAAATCATTTTAAAATTAAAAATTTTGATTTTATTATTTAATGTTAGATTTGTCTAATTTTTATTAAAATTTATTTTGGTGAATTTGAAAGTATTGTAGACTTTAAAGAAAGGAAATTTAATGAAACTATTTTACGAAGAAGAATTAAGAAGAAAATCATATTATGAGATGTATCAAATTGCTATTGAAGAAAAATTGGTAGAAGTAAGGGTTGATACGCCTACTAGAGAAGAGTTGATAAAGATTATACTAAAATATCGTGGAGCTAAACCAGATTACTGTATCAATAAGTATAATGAAAATGGATTGGTAAATGTTCAGGAATTATTTGATGAAGAATTAAGAAATAAAATTCATCATGAAAACAGCATTAGGGTACCACATAAAATTATTTTTTATAAGGAATTAAATTTAACTAGAGAAGATAATTATAAAATAGTATTGCCCGATCATATAAGTCATGCAAATGCCTTTTTAATAAATGCAAATAATTATTTGTGTGGAATTTTTCAATTGGAAAAAGATTTGAGTTCAAAAGATGCTTATTATTTAACAAGCAAAAAGGAATTTTTTAGAGTAGATGATTTAACCAATAATAAATTTTCATTGTTATTTTTTGAAGAAAACGATTTGAAATTTATTTATAAATTTTATAACCATAAAGATAGTGATATATATCCAGTATATCCATATAAACTTGATTATTACAAGGTTGAACTTGAAAATTTTGAAGTAAGGGAACTTGAATACACAAATGCAACTTTATGTATTGATTTTGGAACAGTAAATACAGCAGTTGGAGCATATTTAGATAGAAATTATGTAAAAAGTTTACCAACTAATGACATTTTAAATGGAAATATTAAGATTAATGAAATTAATTATGTTAAATTTAATGATGGCGAAAGAAATTATCGAGAAATATTTCCAACCTTAGCTTATGTTGAAGATTGTAATGATAGAAGCAATATTGAGTACTCTTTTGGATACGATGTATTAAGAAAATTGGAAATGAATGATTATGTTGTAACTGGTTCATTATTTTATGGATTGAAAAAATGGGTTCATGATCATCAGGTGGAAGAAAAAATTAATGATGAATTTGGAAATATAACTTATGTAAAAAGAAAAGAAGTTATAAAAGCCTATTTAAAATATGTTGTTGATAGAGCTGAATATACCTTTAAATGTAAATTTAAAAAAATACATGCTTCAAGTCCAGTAAAATTAAAGGAACAATTTTTAAGTATGTTTCAGGAAATTTTTACAAATGAAAAAGATGGAGTAAAAGAATACGAATATGAAATTATTCGTGAAAATGCAATGGATGAAGCGATTGCTGTGTTATACAACACGATTGAGATACAAATCCGTAATGGAAATTATAGGGAAAAAGAGAAATATAATGCACTAGTTATTGATTGTGGTGGTGGAACAACAGACTTAGCTGCTTGTAGGTATGTAATTGAAAATGGAAGAGTATCTTATTATTTGGATATTAAAACAAGTTTTGAAAATGGTGATGAAAACTTTGGTGGAAATAATTTAACATATAGAATTATGCAATTTTTAAAAATAGTATTAGGAGCAAGTTATTCAAACAATAAAATTTTATCTATAAATGATTTAATAGAATATGATAATGATATGATTTATAAGGTAATTGATGAATTTGGTGTAGAAAAGATTTTTGAAAAAATGCAACAAGAGTATGATAAGTATGAAAAAATAATTCCCACTAAATTTTCAAAATTTGAAAACAAGATGAGTGATGAATATAGAAAAATTAGAAATAATTTTTATATGTTATGGGAAGCTGCTGAAAATCTGAAGAAGGAATTTTTTACTACTGATGGTAGAATCAGAACTCGCTTTGATGTAACAGATAAGTATGAAACAGGAAATGATATACATATTACAAAATTAAAAGCGTGGAAATTACATATTTATGAAAATGATATTTTTAAAACAATTACTGAATACCCAGAAATAATTTTTACAATTAAAGAAATTGAAAAAATTGTGAAAGCTGATATTTATGGAATGCTTAGAAAATTTTTGAATACATATTATAAAGAAGGGGTATTATTTGAATATTCATTAATCAAATTAAGTGGGCAGTCAACTAAAATTAGCACTTTTCAGGAAGTGTTAAAAGAATTTGTGCCAGGAAAAATGATAGAATACAAAGAACTTAGCCATCGTGATGATTATGAATTAAAATTGAACTGTCTTGATGGTGCAATAAAATATTTAGACTATAAACGTTTTGGGCATATGGATGTAAAAATAGAAAATGAGGTTCCACTTGTTCCATATTCTGTTTGGGTTGAAAAATATAATGGTGAGTTAATTGAAATGTTAAGAACTTCTAGAAAAGCTAAAATATTAAGAGGGGATATTGATAAATCAGTTACTGCTGAAGAGTTAAAAATTTACGTTCATAATGCTGAAGGTGAATTGAAAAAAGAGTTAATTTACAAAAATGAGGAAGATTATGTCGAAAAAGATGCAGAGGTTATTTTACCAGAATTTGAAGGAATAATTACACAAGATGACACAGATACAATTAAAAATAATACTGTAAGATTTTTTATATACACTGATTCAAATAATTGGGGATTTTTTGTGTTTCCAATACAACGTAAAAATGATCAATTATACTTAGGGCGTAAACAATATTTCCCATACGAAGATAATTTAAATGAAATTTCATATTTTGATGGAGAACATTAATGAAAAAAAATGATAATGTTATATGGCTATTACCAACAATATTAATATTTGTAGTTCTTTTGATGATAAAGTTTTGTACTCCAAGACTTAATGACAAGTTTATTGTTGAACCAATTAAACGAGAAAATTTAGAGCTCTTTATTGACACACAAGGTAAAACTGAAGCAAAAGACTTTGTTACAATAGGATTAAACATACAATTAGGAGTTGACAAAGTTTATTTTAAAGAAGGGGATAAAGTTAGTAAAGGTGATGTAATAATTCGCTTTAGTGAATATAAAGAAAAAGAGTTAGATAATAAATTAAATGACAGACGTGAAGCTCTAGCTGTAAAACAATCTCAATTAAGATATTTAATAGAACAAGAAAAACAAAAAGTAGATGTAAGTCAACAAATGCAGCAACTTAGAGGAGAAGTAGAAGCATTACAAATTGAAGCAGCAAAACTTCTTCAGGAAAAACAATTAGTTCAAAGGGTAGTTTTTAGTCCAATTGATGGATATATTGTAAAAATAAATGTATTAGAAGGTGGTGTAACAGACGCATCTGCTCCTGTTTTGATATTGGCTAAAAGTTATGATTTAAAAATTACAAGTGATCCTGTTAAGTCAGAAAAGTTAAAATACATTACTATTGGAAATGAAGCAAAAATTCAGTCAACAAGTTTAAAAAATTCAAAAGATAATCGAGATGGAAATTCTAACACATTCAATGCTACACTATATAAAATTAATGATATTGGTGTGGATAACTTAAAAACTTTAGAATTTTTAACAAATTCATTTCAGAATCTTGTTTTAAATGAAAAACTAAATATTCGTCTTTACTATCAAAAAAGAGAAAATGTTTTAACAGTTCCTTTAACGGCAATTGTAAAGAAAAACTCTAAAGCTGGAATAAAATGTTATGTTTATTTTATTGATAAAGACAATAAAGTAACGGAACAAGAAGTTCAAATAGGTATTAATAATGGTGAAAAAATAGAAATTTATGGTAATGGAATAAAAGAAGGACAGGAAATCATTGTTAATCCAAATGAAAAATTACAAAATAATATAATCGTTCAACGTCGTAGTCTAGCAGATGAAAAGCGGGAAAGAGAAAAAAGATTATCAAAATTAGAAAAAGATGATAATAAAAAAAAGGAAGAAATAGAAGAAATTGAACGAGAGATTATTAGACTGAAAAAAGAAAAATAAGAGCTAGGATAAGATTTTTAAGAATTTAAACAAATAGCATTAATTAAAAAATATTCTAAAATAATAGTGGAGGTTTAAATGTCTGAAAATACAAATAAAGACAAAATTGAAAATTTAGATTCATTAATGGTAAAAAGAAGTAACTTTAATATAGTTAATTTTATTATACATAAGGAAATGAAATTATTTCTTTATATATTATTATTTTTATTATTTTTGTTGTTTATGACTTTTTCTTCTTTAAGAAATATTGAATTTTTAAGAGATATTATAACAAGTGACTGGATAGCATTGGGAATGGCAATATTTTTTATATTAGGTTATTTTTTAAATTTAAAGATAATAGACAAGAAGATGGATAAGATTTTAAAAGAAAATGGAGTAGGAATAAATGATGAGTTAAAAATAAAGTGGTGGTGGTTTTTCTTAAATCCTTTTACAGAAAGTTATAAACTGAATAAAAAAATAAATATGGCTTTTGAAAAAGAAATAAAAAAGAAATATAATTTTGAAAATTTTTCAAAAGATGTTGCTAAAACTGAACTAGGTAAAAGGATAAAAAAAACTTTGTCAAGAAAAACAATAACATTTGCGTTGTCATTAAAAAATGGGGGATTTTTATTAATAGCAACAAGTTTTTTAGGATTAATAAACAACTACTATTCAAATATAATGACATTAACTGTTAATAGTAAAGGTAATTATGATGAAACATATGGAGCTGTTATTAGAAAATTAACAGAAATATTTTTAGAAAATTCCCAAATTTATCTAATAATAGCAATGTTAATATTTTTATTTGTAATTTGTCATAGAATTTTTACGAATAATATACTGTATTCTGATGAATTAGCAAAATTATATGATGTAGATGATTTTTTGAATACTTTAGAAAATTAAATATATAAATTTTTTTAATTAATGCTATTTGTATAAATTTTATAGCTGCATTCTTTCTTATTATATTTTATATAAAATATATTGATATAAAAAGTATTTTTAGATTATAAATTTAGAATTTGCTTAAAAATTATTAAAATAATCAGTAATATATTTATTAAAAGTTTTTAGTTTTTTGACAATTTAATAACTATACATTAGGCTGTCTTGTAAGTACGAGATAGTCTTTTTTTATATTATTTCCCTTTGAATAGTGGATTTATTATGAATTTTAAATTGCATAACTATTTATCAAAGGGGGACTGTAGAAATTAATAAAAAATATAAATTGGATAAATTAAAAAAAAGTTGTATAATATAAACATTTAAAAGTTTATAAAAGATAGAGAAAAGAGGTAAAAATGAAAGACTTTGATAAAGTGATGAAAAAAGAGATGTTGGATTTTAAAAATGATATGTTAAGACATTTTTTTAGAGATAATTTTTACGATAACTTTAATGACTTGAAAGAATATATTGAAAATAGAATTAATGAAATAGAAAATAGGGAAAGAGAAACTTCAAATGAAATTAAAAATAATCATTTTATCTGTATGACGGTTATGAATGAAAAGGAATATAAACTTAATGATAATTTATTTACAGTAATTTTTAGTGAGGATTTTATAGAAAAAGATATAAAAAATTTAAATATGAAGGATATAATGCTAAAAAGAAATAGAATTTTTCAAACGATATATATGGAATTGACAGAAAATGAAGAAAAGGAACTAAAAGATAGAAAATTTCAAGGATATATTGATGACTATAATAAAAAAATACCAATTACTTTTAGATTAGAAAAGTCTTCTAAATATGATAAAATTATTGAAAATCTATACTATATTTTTCAAAAAAATGGATTAGAATGGAAAACAGTTAATTCATATTATAATGATAATTTTTATAATTTAATAATTGATGAATACAACAGGGAATTTTTGAATATGGATGAAATATACGATATGAATTATGATTTGGAAGAATTTGAAGAAAAAGCTAAAAAAGATTGTTTTTTAGTATGGAATATAAATAGAAAAAAAGTAAATTCTTGGGACTATGTATTACCATATGAAAATAATATTGTATATAGATATAAGCTGGATTATAAGGGAAATAATAATATTTTAGTAAATCATAAAAGAGGCGGGGAATATTTTTCTATATACAGAGGAAATGATGAAAATATAAATGTTCTTTCTGATGAATCTCTTGATGATGATTGGGAAATATGGGAATTTTTGGATATAAATGGTATTAAGAGAAAAGAAAGTGAATTAAAATTTAAAATCCATTCTAATATACAAAAAAACAATGAAATAACAATTTTAAAAAGAATTAGGACAAGAGCAGAAATTAATAGATTATTTTCATCATATGAAACACTAGATAATATAGTGCTTAAAGATATAGGTATTGAAACATTGAAAAACAGAAAATATTTAAAACTGAAAAAATTAAACCATTTTATAAAATATGATTTTGACTTGGATAAAAATTTAAAGCAGGAAATTATACTAAAAATAGAAAAAAATAATATGGATAAAAGAGAAATGGTAAAAAAAATGGAATATTTAGTAAGTGAACTTGAATACATATATCCAGAATATATATTTAAGGTGGTTGATGATTATGATGAATAGAAAAGAAGAGTATAAATATATTTGGAAAGTGATACAAGATATACGAAATAACTCTCAAAAAACAGAAAATATAAAATTTTTGATACCAAAAGAAAAAATATCTTCCTATATGGAATTAAATGATGGTAAATTAAACGCAATAGAGATTGATAAAAATGAAATTGAAGTAAATCCGTATGTGAGATTTAATAGTATTTTTAATAGTTTAAACGACTATTTAATAGAAGAAGAGGAAATATTGGAAAAAGCGATAAACAATATTATGTTTCATCTATTGGCAGAGGTTGATTTGCAAGAGGGAATAAACTATAAATATATTATTTTAAAAAAGTATATAGAATTAATGGAAAATGGATATTTTGGTGAGTTTGTAAAAAATAATATAAAGTATTTTTCTAAAACTGAAAAAATGAAAATTGCTAGATATTTAAAAGTTTCTTATGAAACAGATGATTCATTATATGTTTTTTGCAAAATTCTTAAAATAATATTTAAAGACAGTATATTTTATAGGTATAGATATGAAAAGAAAAAATATTTGTTTTATATAAATGCAAAAAAGAATAAAGCTAATAAAAGAAAAGTAAAAGTTCTTGCAGAGTTGTTTTTACCAATGGAGTATTTTCCAAAAGTAATGTGGGAATATCATATTGGGGTAATTGGTGTAGAAGAAACATTGAAAATTGGAGAAATGTTAATAATGTAATTTTAAAATTAATAAAAATAAAATTAGAAGGAGGAAACTAAATGCCAGAAATTGAAAATAATGAAACAAATGTTGTAACTGAAAATGCAGGTATGGGAACAAATGGAGATTTTGGAGATAATGCAGGTGATGATTCTACTTCTGTTAATTCTAGTAGTAGCGGGATAAAACCGATTACAATTGAAAATAATGTAAGTGCAGGAAATACCAAGTATATGTCAGTTGCAAATAGAGTTCAGATATTTATTGGGAGCAAAAAAGAAGAAAGAGGGTATATTCAATTACAAAATTTTAAAATAAAAATAACAAATAAAATGATGGAACATTCAATAATGGAAGCGGAAATGAAAATTGATAAATTTGATAAATTTACGAGAGAAAAAATTGATGAACTTCTCATTCCTGAAAATAAAGACTTTATGTTTAATACTAAATATTTTATTGGTGTTGATTTGGGAAATGAGAAAAATGAAGTTGAAAAAACATATTTTTATGGATTAATTACAAAAGTTGAAGGTACAATATGGGATACAATAACAATAACTGCTGTATCAATAACTAAACTAATGGATAGAGTTCCAATGTTCATAGATTATAAAACTGACTTTACAATAAAAGATTTTTTAGATTCCTTTAAAGAAAAAATCCGTAATTATTATGGAAATGAAGCAAATGTTTCAACTGAGTTAAGAGGGTATCTAAATTTTAAATGGAATATTATAGAGAATAATGAGCCATTTTTAAATTATAAGAAAAAAAGATTTGTACTGCAATATAATGAAACATTTTGGCAATTTTTGATAAGATTTTTATACTATGAACTTAAAATCCCGGTATATATACAGGGAAGAAATTTGGTAATAGGCTTTGAAGCACAGAAAGAAAGTTCTAATAAGAAAGAAGAGCCTATTAGATTAAATAAAAATATGCCAATTTCAGAATATTTGGAATTAGGAACATATTATAAAGGATATTGTATAAGTGAAAGCAAAATTGTTATAAATAGTTTGACAAAAACACAGTATTTTTATGAGAGTAAGACTATCTCAGAGATTAAAACAATTTCTGAAAAAATAAAAGTGGAATTTCCAAATAGTCTGGAAGGGAAAGTTAAAGATGCTGTAAATATAGTAGTGTCAGATGAAAAAATACAGGAAGAATACTTACAAAATCAAGAAAAACTGAAGGAGATTGAAAATGCGGAAACGAATTTAAAAAATGATATTATAAATTTACAGGATAGTATAGAAAATGAAACGGAAACAGAAGAAAAAGTAAAGAGAAAGCGAGAAGAACTTTTAAAATTAGAAAAGAGCAAAGAGGAGTATTCTAATAGAGGAAATGGGGAACTTGATGAAAATGAAAATAAATTTATATCAGAGAAACGGCAAGAATTGAAAAAAAAGCAAAAAGAAGTTGCAATGTTAGAAGCTGATAAAAAATTTCATCAGGAAAGAACTGAAAAAATAATTGAAAAAGGGGAAAGGATAGGAGTATACGTTGATTTTTCACAAATGTTGATAGATGAAGGGAAGGAGGCTTTAAACTATCGTGAAGAGGTTGAAGGGAAGGAAAATGGAACAGTAATTATGAAGAATAATCAAACTGAAATAAACAGCTACTATCCATTTCCCATATTAATAAATACAGGATATTTAAGTGGGACATCAACAGTTGTAATACCAAGTGAAAAGGAAAATGTAGTAGTGGAGTTTAGAAATATACGTGATGGCTATGTAATTGGAGCATTGGCAAATGATACTAGAAAAGATATAGAAAAAAGAAAAGTAGTGCTTCAAGTGGCAAAAGTGGAAATGAATGCTCCACAAGTAAATGTGGAGGCAACAAAAGTAGAAATGAATGCAAATGATATAGATTATAATTTGAAGGGAGAATAGTATATGAGAGCATATGTAATGTTTAGTGAATTTAAAGGAGAACAAACTAATAATGTAAATCACGATATGGACAACATAGGTGAAACATTAAAAGAAATTGGAAAAGGATTGATAACAACCAATCCGCTTCATAGCAGGATAGAAATATTTCCAGTATTTGTAAATGAAGTAGAATTTTCAAAGGCAGAAGCAGCATCTAACTTACCATTGATGGTTTTAATGAGTGGAAAAAACACAATGTTTGAAAATAGATTTAATGACTTGCAGTTCATAGACGGGACAGTAATAAGAATCAAAGGGAAAATAACTTCACTTGACTTAGACAAGGAAAAAAATGGAATAGAATTACCAAAGGAAGAAAAAAAGGGATTGGTTGAAGATTTACTAAGTTACGATAAATTAGGTTCAAATGGTAAAAAAAGATTTAGACAGCTAGCGGGAAAAAAGATAATAGAATATATGTCAAATTTACAAGTGATAAATAAGCTGAACAAATGGGCAACAGGTGAAATCCCAAAAGAACCAACAAAATCAATGCCTAAAGCACTGCCTTTAGCTGCAAATTCCCAAACTCAGTCAAGCATACCAAAACCTGCATTGTCAAAAATAAGAAAAAATATGTTAATAGTATATTTTAATGAAACAAAACCAGTAAAAAAGGAACTTTCAGATAAAGTAGATGAATGGAAGGATGAAGGACAAGCGGCAGAAGGACTAAAAAGACAGGAAATAAATGCAAAAATAACAGATATAAATGCAAAACTTCAGGAACTGAACAAAAATATGGCAGCAGAATTCAAAAATGCAACAGACAGATCATCAGAAAGAAAACTGGCACTCTCAAAATATAAGGATGAAGCAGGAATAAGAGCGGAAATGGAGAAACTGAAAGAGGAATATAGAAAAAAATACATAGAATTAGCACCATTAGATCTTGAAATACAAGGTTTAGCAAATGAGTTAAATGGGATCACTCCTTTAACAACACCATTGACAGAAAAAGAAAAAGAAAAAAAGGCAAAGGAAATACAAGATAAAACAGCATTAAAAAATAAATTGACAAACGAAACGGATAGTATAGATAGTCAAATAAAGAATTATGAAACAATACTAAACTATGAAGCAGAAAATGAGAAAACCCTAAAAGAAATAGAAGAATACAAAAGAAAACAAAAGGAACTAATAAAAGAAAAAGAAGGCTTAAAAGAGGAAGTAGACAAAATAAACCGTGAAAACAAGGCAAAAGACAACCTAGAAAGTCCAAAAGAGTTTGCAGAAAGCGTATTTGGAGTAAGTTTTGGAATCCCAGTAAGATACGTGCGAATCCCCGAAGTAGAAGTAGTAAGCTACAATGAGAAACTAATATTAAGCGAATCATCAGAAGGAGAGTTCGAGCTAGTAGTTAAACAAAGTCCAAATTCAGTAAACAGAGTTGAAGTAGGAGATCCAATATATTTCTTAGAGAAACAGTTTAAGAATGTGCTTTCGGATAGTGTTTCTGTGCAGACTGGAGGAAAAAATAGTGGTCAAACTAAAGAATAAATTAAAATTGTTAATATTATTTACTTTATTAATGTTTCCTCTCAAAGCAGTGTATTTAAATGAAATTGATAGAATAAGAAGATTAAGTAATTATGATGAATTAAAAACTATTGAAGTTGAAAGAATAGTGGATAGAAGTAAAATAAAGAGAAATAAAGCTGAAGATAGAGTATATGTAATAGGTGAAAATAAGCCATTTACAGGTTCTGCAATTGTAGGTTTAGATGGTAATAAAAATATAAAAGGAATCTTATTTTATAAAAATGGACATTCTGAAAAAGAGGTATATGAATATTATCCAAATAATCAACTACAGTTAAGGATTTCTCAAAAAAATGATAAGAACGATGGAAAAGTAATAGAATATTATATAGATGGGAGAATAAAAGCGACGAGATATTTTAAAGAAGACATTATACAATCTGATATTGAATATAGAGAAAATGGAACAACACTTAGAAGTTTTAAAATGACTGAGGGCTTAAACGGAATATCAACTGTATATTATGAGAATGGAAAAGACATAAAATCAATTGCAGAAGTAACACAGGATTATAGCCAGAAAGGAAGAATAAATAATATATTAAATGGCAAATTAAAAGTGTATAGTAAACAGGGACAACTACAAGGTATTTTTAATTTTAAAAATAATTCAATGGCAGGACTTTCTCAGGAGATTTATTATCCAAATGGAAAGGTAAAATATTATGCGATAGCCAAAGATAACAATCAAAAAAATCCGACATTTACCCAAAAAGCCATTTCATACTATGATAATGGACAGGAAAAGGAAAACTGTGATGAAGTTGACAGTGGAATGTGGATGTGTAAAAAGTATGATAAGAATGGGAAGTTTAAAGGAGAGGTACAAAAAGGTGGGCAACCGATAGAAACAAGTAATTTTTGGGCTAATTTCTTTATGGGGGTATTGAATATATTATTTCAGTAGGGCTTTTTGGCTCTGCTGATTGTTGAGGTTTTGAGTGAAAGGAGTGGAAAGAAGATGATATTAGAAAACAAGGCAAAAGACAACCTAGAAAGTCCAAAAGAGTTTGCAGAAAGCGTATTTGGAGTAAGTTTTGGAATCCCAGTAAGATACGTGCGAATCCCCGAAGTAGAAGTAGTAAGCTACAATGAGAAACTAATATTAAGCGAATCATCAGAAGGAGAGTTCGAGCTAGTAGTTAAACAAAGTCCAAATTCAGTGAACAGAGTGGAAGTGGGAGATCCGATATATTTCTTAGAGAAACAGTTTAAGAATGTGCTTTCAGATAGTGTTCCTTTGCAGACTGGAGGGCAAAAAAGTAATGAAATTAAATAAAAAAATAATAATATTTTTTATTTTGGTTAGCAACTATTTAAGTGCTGTAAAATTATCAGAAATCCCTCAATTAAATAAATTAGAGAATTATAATGAATTAAAAAATATTGAAGTGGAACAGACAGTAGATTATGATAATTATGATAGAAATGGTAAATATGTGTATGTGCATGGTGAAACAATTCCATTTTCGGGCGTAGCAATAAAAAGGAATAAAAACAGTATAACAGGATTATATTTTTATAAAAAAGGAAAGGCAGAAGGTATTATATATGAATATCATGATAATGGGAAACTTCGATTGATACAAAAATATGTAGACGATAGTGCTGAAGGAAAAGCAATAGAGTATTATTATAGTGGAAAAATACAATCAGATAGATTTTATAAAGACAATGTATTGCAAATAAGTACAGAATATAAACAAAATGGGACAATATTCAGAACATATAAAGTAATAGATGGATTAAATGGAATAAGAACAGTATATTATGAAAATGGTAAGGATATAAGTTCAATTGCAGAAGTAACACAAGATTACAGTCAGAAAAAAATGATAAACTATCGATTAAACGGGAAGCTAAAAGCATATGACAAACAAGGTCATTTAAAAGCCATCTTAAATTTCAAGAATGACTCAATAGCGGGACTTCCTCAAGAAATGTACTATCCAAATGGTAAATTAAAATACTATGCAATAGCAAAGGACAATAATCAAAAAAATCCAACGTTTACAGAAAAAGCAATTTCATATTATGATAACGGACAGGAAAAAGAAAATTGTGATGAAGTTGACAGAGGAGTGTGGATGTGTAAAAAGTATGATAAAAATGGTAAATTTAAGGGAGAAGTACAGAAAGGGGGACAGCCAATAGAAACAAGTAATTTTTGGGCTAATTTCTTTATGGGGGTATTGA
>NZ_DBHIXN010000035.1:0-22440 GCF_057270615.1 Leptotrichia sp. | reverse complement strand
AGTTTCATTATCTGCTAAATGAATTTACTGCACTTGAAAATGTTATGATGCCCGCACTTATTAATAAAAATATTGATAAAAATAAAATCAGTAAAAAAGCAAAGGAACTACTGGCACTTGTGGGTCTTGCAAAACGTATAAAGCATAAGCCAATGGAACTTTCAGGTGGAGAAAAACAAAGAGTAGCAATAGCAAGGGCAATGATTAATGATCCTGACATAATACTAGCTGATGAACCAACTGGAAATTTAGATACAGAAACAAGTAATCTTATAAATGAGCTGTTTATGAAGATAAATAGAGAAAGAAATCAGTCAATAATAATAGTTACCCATAGTTTGGAACTAGCTAATTTAGCTACTTATAAATATAAAATTGAAAATGGTGAATTTAATATGATTTTGCCAACAATTAAATTTTAAAAATACTAAGTTTGTATATTTTAAATATATTTTTATATACAAAAAGTTGGGACTATTTGTTTAACATATATCCAAACTCATTCAAAATTTAACTATTTTAAAAATTGTATAAACTTAAAATAGTCATAGCTTTTGAGTCAATTTTAAAACAATTTTACTATACATACATAAAATTTAAATAAATAGATTTATCATACAAGGGGTTAAGACCCCTTGTTTCCAAATAAATATGTATAGTTTTATAGGAATTAGTTTAGTAAAAAATATTTAGAGGATAAAAAAATAATCAAAAAAGTAATGAAAAAGAAAAGAATAATTTGATTTAAAGTAAAAAAAATGGTATTATTTTTATTGAAGAAAAAATAATTGCTATATAATTTTAATTGAATATTATAAAAGAATGTCTATTTTTTATGAATGAAGTATTTTTTCTTATAATTAATAAATAAAAATAAAGTTTTTTGACAAATATTCAAATATAGCGAAAAAATTGTAGGATAGTAGGAAAGAGAGGAAAAATTAATGAAAAAATTGTTGATTTTGGCAAGTGCTTTGGCACTTATGGTTTTGAGTTGCGGAAATTCTGGAAGCGAGAGCAAGAGTAGCAAAAATGTTGGAACAAGCTCTAAGAAGTATAGAATTGGAATTACGCAAATTGTATCACATCCAGCACTTGATAGTGCAAGAGAAGGATTTAAAGCAGCATTTAAGGAAGCAGGAATTGATGCAGACTTTGATGAAAAAAATGCAAATGGTGAAACAACTAATGCAAATTTAATTGCTAATAATTTTGTTAGTTCAAAGGAAGATTTGATATTTGCAATTGCAACAAATTCAGCTCAGTCAGCTTCGCAAGCGACAAATGACATACCTGTTGTATTTGCAGCAATTACAGATCCACAATCTGCAGGAATTTTAAAAAATAATGTGACTGGTGTAAGTGACAGAATGGATGTAAAACAACAACTTGAATTACTAAAAAAATTGGATTCAAAAATAAAAAATGTTGGTGTAATATATAATTCTTCAGAACAAAATTCAAAAGTTCAGGTGGATGATTTGAAAAAAGCAGCAAAAGAGCTAGGATTGAATATAGTTGAAAAAAGTGTTGTTCAAGCAAATGAAATACCACAAACAGTCGATAATTTGGTAAGAGAAACAGATGCAATTTATTTGCCGACAGATAATCTTGTGGCTTCGGTTGTAAGTTTGATTACAGATAAGGCGACTGCGGCTAAAAAAATAGTATTTGGTGCGGAAGCAGCTCATGTTAAAGGTGGAGCATTAATTACACAAGGTGTAAGTTACTATGAAATCGGAAAAGAAGCTGGAAAAATGGCAATTGATATTTTGAAAAATGGTAAAAAGCCAAGTGAAATTAAATTTAAGACTATGCCTCTTAGTGAGATTGTTATAAATAAAAAAACACTTGCAGCACTTGGAATTTCATTGCCTGAAGATGTGAAGTCTAAAGCAAAAATGGTTGAATAAAATAAAAAAATTGTAAATTAACTTTAATATGGATATAAATAAGAAAATATAATTTTGAGGGAAAGGGAAAATTATGAAAAAGATATTATTAATAGTAATGATGGGCATGTTAATGATAGCATGTGGAAATAGTGACAATAATGCTAATGTAAAGAAAGATTCAAAGGATTCTGGCAATAAACAAGTTTATAAGATTGGAATAACTCAATTTATGGAGCATCCATCACTTGACTTAGCAAAGGAAGGGTTTAAAGCGGCATTTAAGGAAGCTGGTATAAATGCAGATTTTGATGAAAAGAATGCAAATGGAGAAGTAACGAATGCAAATTTAATTGCAACAAATTATAAAGCTGATAAAAAAGATCTTGTATTTGGTATTGCTACACCGTCAGCACAAGCACTTGTAAATAATATTTCAGATATTCCTGTATTATTTTCAGCAGTAACTGATCCTGCAAGTGCAAAACTTTTAAATCCAAATGTTACAGGAACAAGTGATAAGGTAGAAAATGTAGCTTCTCAGTTAGATTTATTATTAAAAATAAAGCCTGGAACAAAAAAAATTGGAGTTTTATATAATCCGTCAGAACAAAATTCAGTAGTTCAAGTTCAAGAAATTCAAAAAATTGCTAAAGGGAAAAATATAGAAGTTGTATTGCAAGGAATAAATAATTTTGGTGAATTGGCACAAGCTACTAAAAATTTATTGGGATCAACTGATGCATTGTATTTGCCAACAGATAATCTTGTAGTATCTGGAATGAACTTAATTGCTTCAGAAGCTATTAATGCTAAAAAACCTGTAGTTGTAAGTGAAAATTCTTCAGTAAAAGAAGGAGCATTGTTTACAATGGGATTAGATTATTATGCACTTGGAAAACGTACTGGAGAAATGGCAATTGAAATTCTTAAAGGAAAACCTGTTTCTCAAATTCCTTTTGAAACTTCAAAACAAATGAAACTTTATGTAAATAGTAAAACAGCACAAGCATTAGGATTGGATATAAAAAATCCTGCATTTAAGGGAGCAGAGTTTGTAGGAAAATAAATACTGCTTAGCAATAGTAATCAATTTTTTGTTACAAACAAAATTATTTTAAATTCATAATTATAAAATAATATTTTTAAAGTTAAAAAAGTTGCTGAAATTAAGTTTAATAAATTGAAAGAAAGAGAGAAAAAGGTAGATGAATGAGTTATTAGTATTTTTACAGAGTCTTCCTGAGGCTTTTAAAACAGGATTCATATATTCGATAATGGTAATGGGAGTGTATTTGACTTATAAAATACTAGATTTTCCTGATATGTCGGTAGATGGAACATTTCCGTTAGGTGGTTTTGTATTTGCATCATTTGCACTTTCCAAAAATGGATTTTTTGGAATAACAAGTCCTATTATGGGATTAATTCTTGTTGTTATTTGTGGAATGATTGCAGGATATGTGACTGGAGCGTTGCATGTTTATTTAAAAATTAATGGATTACTTTCAGGTATTTTGGTAATGACAGGGCTGTATAGTATAAATTCCAGAATTGTTGGAATGCCTAATGTGTTTATTTCGCCAGATAGAAGTATTTATGAAATAATTTCATATAAAAAAGATTTTGTACCTTTTGTAATTGCATTTATTATTTTACTTGTACTAAAAGGGCTTTATGATTATAAAATCAAAGAAAATAAATACATGATCAGAACACTTGCTGTTTATATAGTTTTTACAGTTGCATTAATAATTTATGTAATAAAAACACAAGATGTAAAACTTATGCTTACAATACTTATAGCCTTTATAATAAAAATGATAGTTGATTATATTTTAACTTCTAAATTTGGATTTGCATTAAGGGCATTAGGAAATAATGAACAGCTTGTAGTAAGCCTTGGAGTAAATGAAAAAAGATTAAAAATATTTGGGCTTATGTTGTCAAATGGTATTGTTGCATTATCAGGAGCCTTGTTTGCACAAAATATTAAAGTTGCTGATTTACAGTCAGGAGTAGGGACAATTGTTATCGGACTTGCAGCAATAATTCTTGGACTTGGAGTATTGAAAAAATCAAGAATAATAAATGAAGTTTCAATTGTTACAATAGGGTCGCTTATGTATTACTTTATAATAAATTTGGCATTGATGTCAAACAGCTGGACAAGAAGCATATATGAAGGGCTTCACTTTAGTGATGATGTTATAAAAATATTGGAAGTTAAACCTACTGATGTAAAAGTAATAACAGCAATAATTTTAGCAGCAATATTATGGAATGAGTTGATTCAAAAAAATAAAAAAGGTAAGAAAAAAGTCAAATTAATTGAGAAGGGGGAAGCATAATGATAGAATTAAAAAATTTGTATAAAACTTTCTTCTCTGAATTAGGGACAGAAAAGCAGGTATTTAAAGGATTAAACTTTACAATAAATGATGGAGATTTTATAACAATTATTGGAAGTAATGGTGCTGGAAAATCTACACTTTTGAATGTACTGAATGGACAAATTATTCCAGATGGTGGAAATGTAATTTTAGATGGAGATGATATAACAAATGTTGTTCAGCACAAAAGAGCAAAGTGGATTTCGCAAGTCTATCAAAATCCAACAATGGGAACTGCTCCTTCAATGACAGTGCTGGAAAATTTGTCAATGGCTAAAAATAAAGGTAAAAGTTTTAATTTTACATTTGGGCTAGATGTAAAAAATATAGAATTTTATAAAAAACAGCTGGCAAGTCTAGGACTGGGGTTAGAAAATCAACTGTTTACGCAAGTAGGACTTCTATCAGGTGGTCAAAGACAATGTTTATCGCTAATAATGGCAACTTTAAACCGTCCACATATATTACTTTTAGATGAGCATACAGCGGCACTTGATCCTCAGACTTCTAAAATAATTCTTGAAAAAACAAAAGAAATTATTGAAAAAAATAATATAACAAGCCTGATGATAACACATAATATGCAAGATGCCATAACTTATGGAAATAGATTAATTATGCTTCATGCAGGGGAAGTAATTTTTGATATAAAAGGTGAAGAAAAGAAAAAGCTAACAGTGGAAAAGCTGCTTGAAATGTTTAGAACAAAAGATGCAAAATTATCTGATAAAGATATATTTTAGAATCAAATAATATAAAACATAATCTAGTAAACTGGGAAATTAAAAAAGTTTTAGATTATGTTTTTTTTATTGTAAAAGATTATTATACTAAACTTTATTTTAAAAAACAGAAATTATATTTTATATTAGATATGTTCGATAACCTAAGTTTTTTTATCTATACAAGGGGTTAAGACCCCTTGCTTCAAGATGTTTATTTTATTAAATTCTAAGTTTGTATAGTTATCGAACAGGTCTATTATAGTAAAATATTTTGACTTTTTGCAAAGAAATTCATAATTATTCTGCTGTTTAAATAGGAAATAGTATAAAACTTTAAGTTTATATGATTTTTAATAGCTTAATTTTAAATGAATTTAAGTATATATTCAATTCTTTTTATTTGAACTGCATTATTATCTATGATACAATAGTATAAATGGTGTAAAGAGAGAAATTGAGGAAAGGTGAAAAAAGAGGGGCAAAAGAGATAAAGGCTGAAATAAAAGATGTTTATAGACAATTCGATTTTTAAGAGAACATTTGAAAAAAAGTGATTTAATTGATTTTGATAATATCTGGTTGGGGAAAAAACAAATAGGTTACGATAAAGCATTATTGGATTTATCACGATATTTATATGAATATTATGGTAAAAAAGTATTTTATTGATTGATGAGTACGATAAGCCAGTAATAAAAGCACATGCAAATGAATATTATAATTAAATTAAAGGATAAAAATTATGCAGAAGGATTAAAATATGAAGATTATAAGGAAATTGTGAAAATTGGGATGGGATTTAGGAAGAAGGATGTTGAGGTTGTAGTTGAGGTTTAAAAAAATTATAAAATTTTCATCAGTTGAGAAATAAAGTGAAATATGTTATTATTAAATAGCAAAAACTGAAAGAAATGGGGAAAATTATGGAACAGACAGTATTTTCTGTAAGTGAGATAAATAGAGAAGTGAAGATGTTTTTGGAGGGAACAAGGACATTTAAGAATATTTTTATTGAAGGGGAACTTTCTAATATTACGTATTATCGTTCTGGACATTTATATTTTACGTTAAAGGATTCGAGTGCAAGTGTGAAATGTGCTATTTTTAGGTATAAATATAGAAATGTGCCTGAGGATTTGAAGGAAGGAGATTCTGTAAAAATTCGGGGAAATGTAACACTTTATGAAGCTAACGGGAGTTATCAGATTGTGGCGGATTTTCTTGAAAAGAGCAATTCTTTGGGGCTGCTTTATGAAAAGATGGAAATGCTTAAAAAGTTGTATTTTGAAAAGGGATATTTTTCTGATGAAATAAAGAAGAAATTGCCGCAATTACCAATAAATGTTGGAGTCGTAACAGCTGATACAGGAGCTGCGATTAGAGACATTATAAATACGACACATAAAAGATTTCCAAATGTAAATATTTATCTTTATCCTGCAAAAGTTCAAGGAGAAGGGGCTGCATGTGAAGTTTCGGCAGGAATTGAGTTTTTTAATAGGATGAATGAAGAAAAGCAGCTTGAAATAGATACGCTTATCGTTGGACGTGGTGGTGGGAGTATTGAGGATTTGTGGGCATTTAATGAAGAAGAAGTGATAGAGGCTATTTATAAATCAGAAATTCCTGTGATTTCAGCGGTGGGGCATGAAATTGATAATTTGCTTTCTGATTTGGTTGCTGATAGACGGGCGGCAACACCGACTCAGGCAGCTGAAATTTTAATTCCTGAAAAAGATAAATTGCTAGATGAGTTGAAAGGCAAAAAAAATCTTTTGAGTAAATCACTTTTGAACAAAGTAATGATTATGAAAAAAGAGCTGGAATATAGAAAAAACAACTATTATATAAAAAATTTTGCAAATATTCTGGACAATAAAAAATTTGACTTGATGGAAAAAGAGCAAAAAATATCAAGGGAATTAAAAAGAATTTTGCAAAAGTCAAAGGAGCAGCTGGATTATCGTAAACAGAGATTTGATAGAATTAATTTGGAAAAAGTGATTTTGAGTGAAAAGGAAAATTTAAAGGGAAAGTCAGCTAAACTTAATGAAATAATGCTGGAATTTTTTGAAAATCGGAAAAATGAACTAAAATATAAACAGGCACAGCTTTCTAAATATTCGGTAAACGATATTTTGAAGCAAGGGTATACAATAACTCGGAAAGATGGGAAAATTATTAAAAGAGGGATTGAACTTAGCAGAGAAGACAAGTTGGAAATACAATTTTCAGATATTAAGAAAAAAGTGGTTGTAAAATAAAAACAGATATTTTAGAAGGTGAGGTATAAAAAATGTCTAAAAGACAAGATTATTTATCGTGGGATGAATATTTTATGGGAATAGCCTTTTTGTCTGGAATGAGAAGTAAGGATCCATCTACACAAGTTGGGGCTTGTATTATTGATGAGGATAAAAAGATTATTGGAATTGGATATAATGGATTTCCACATGGAAGTTCAGATGATGAGATGCCTTGGGATCGGGAAGGAGACTTTTTGAAAACAAAGTATCCTTATGTTGTCCATGCTGAGTTAAATGCAATTTTAAATAGTATAAAATCTCTTAAAAATTGTACTATTTATGTAACACATTTTCCTTGTAATGAATGTGCTAAAGCAATTGTTCAGGTGGGAATAAAAAAAGTAGTATATTTTTCTGATAAACATAAATCACTTGATTCTACAAAAGCTTCAAGAAAAATTTTAGAAAATGCAAAAGTGGAAATGATTCATCTGGAAGTTGAAAAGGAAAAGATAAATATACACTTTAAAGATTAGATGAGATTTATGTAAAAGATGTCATTACGATGAGCCGCTTGCAAATCTTGATCCGCTTAGTGGAAAATATGCCATTGAATTGATAAGTGAACTTCATAAAGATAAAAAACTTACAACAATAATTATAGAGCATAGGCTTGAAGATGTGCTGCATAGGGAAATTGACAGGATTATTGTTGTTGATAAAGGAAGAATTATTGCTGATGATACGCCTGATAATATTTTGAAGGGAAATTTGCTAAGCAAAATGAATATAAGAGAACCTTTGTATATTTCTTTGCTTAAATATAGCAACGATAATCTTGAAAAATATGATGATATTTCTAATCTTGAAAAAATTGATTTTTCTGCAGCAAAAGATAATATTTTAAATTGGATAAAATATAATTCTCCAAAAGAAAATAAAAAATCTGAAAATATATTATTAAAGCTGGAAAATATTTCATTTTCATACAATCAAAAAAGAAAAATCTTAAAAAATATAAATTTAAGTGTGGAAAAAGGTGAAATGATAAGCATTGTTGGCTCAAATGGAGCTGGAAAGTCAACATTATCAAAGGTTATTGCGGGATTTGAAAGGCAAGATGAAGGTAAAATTTATTATAAAAATTTGGATATAAGTGATGAAAGTATAGCAAAAAGAGCTGAAAAAATAGGATTTGTACTGCAAAATCCAAATGCGATGATTTCAAAAGTTACAGTTTTTGAAGAAGTTGCATTAGGGCTGAAAACTAGAGGTGTTTCTGAAGAGGAAATAGAAAAAAGAGTTCTTGAAATTTTGGAAATATGTAAATTAAAGCCGTTTAGGAAATGGCCAATAAAGGCACTTAGCTACGGACAGAAGAAAAGAGTTACGATAGCATCTGTGCTTGTTTTAGAGCCTGAAATAATAATAGTTGATGAGCCGACTGCTGGGCAGGATCTTTTTCATTATAGGGAAATAATGGAATTTTTGAAACAGTTAAATGAATATGGAATTACAATTTTATTTATAACTCACGATATGCACCTAATGCTAGAATATACTGATAAAACTTATGTTTTTAATGATGGACAAATTATAAAATCTGGAAATCCAGCACAGATTTTAGCAGATAAAAAAGTGCTGGAACAGGCAAATTTAAGGGAAACTTCACTTCATTACGTGGCAGAAAAAATAGAAATAAACCCTGAAGAACTCATAAGTACATTTGTTTATTATGAAAAAAATTGTGAAAAAGAACAGAAAAAGGCAGGTGATTAGATGGAAAATACATTTTTATTGGAGTATATTGAGAAAGATTCAGTAATTCATAGATTAAATGGAGCTGCAAAACTGATTTGCTTTATATTGTGGACTGTGGCTATTATGTTTACCTATGATACAAGATTTCTTATAGTTTTGACACTTTTGGGATTTGTACTTTTTAAAATTTCAAAGATAAAATTTAGTGAAATAAAAATTGTACTTTATCTAATTGCTATTTTTCTTGTATTAAATTTAATTATGATTTTTTTATTTTCTCCACTTGAGGGAACAAAGATATATGGAACAAGACATGATATTTTTAAGATTTTTGGAAATTATGTGATAACTTGGGAGCAATTATTTTATGAATTTAATATATTTGTAAAATATTTTTCAGTTATTCCTGTTGCGTTACTTTTTATAATTACAACAAATCCAAGCGAATTTGCTTCTTCATTAAATAGAATAGGAGTACCATACAAATTTTCTTATGCTGTTTCAATTGCATTAAGATATATTCCAGCTATTCAAGAAGATTTTTTTACGATTAGTAAAGCACAGCAGGCAAAAGGAATTGATATTTCTAAAAATGTAAAATTAATGACAAGAATAAAAAATGTATCTTATACTTTAATGCCATTAATATTTTCAAGCATTGAAAAAATAGATATTATAAGCAATGCTATGATTTTGAGAGGATTTGGAAAAAGAAAAAAAAGAACCTGGTATCAGGCTAGGAAAATGAAAGTGGTGGATGTTGTGGCAATTATTGTGACTGCAATATTTGTGGTTGTTTCAATAGTGATGGTAAAGGTAAATGGAGGGAGATTTTATAATCCATTTGTATAAATTTAATTATATTTAGCTCCATTTAAAATCGAACTATTACAAATTATATAAGCTTAGGATTTGAGTAAGATAGTCATAGTTTTTGGGAAATTCTATTATAAATTTTTTTAGCAAAGATTTGAGAGGCTTTATTGCTAAATAATTAGAAATGTAATTTCTATTTTAAAAAGATATTTTAGGGAAAGGAAGAGGAAAAATGGTTAATATTGGAAATGACTGGGATGAAATTTTTAAAAAAGAAAAGGAATTTGAAAAGGATTATTATTTGAACTTGAGAAAATTTTTGATAAAAGAATATAAGACAAAGACAATTTATCCTGATAAATATGAAATTTTTTCTGCATTTAAACTGACAAGCTACAAGGACTGCAAAGTTGTAATCTTAGGTCAGGATCCGTATCATGGTGAAAATCAGGCACATGGACTGGCATTTTCAGTAAAAAAGGGAGTTGCATTGCCGCCTTCCTTAAAAAATATTTACAAGGAAATAGAAAATGAATTTGGGTATAAAATGAGTAAAAATGGCTATCTTGAAAGCTGGGCAAAGCAAGGAGCGCTACTTTTGAATACGGCACTTACAGTAGTTGCTGGAAATGCCAATTCACATTCAAAGATAGGATGGGAAATTTTTACAGATAATGTAATAAAATATTTAAATAGACGTGAAGATCCGTTAATTTTCATACTTTGGGGAAATAATGCAAAAAGTAAGAAAGCCTTTATTGATACGGATAGACATTATATTTTAGAAAGTGTACATCCTAGTCCATTATCTGCAAGCCGTGGATTTTTTGGCTGTGGACATTTTAAAAAAGCTAATGAAATTTTGAAAAAGATGGGAAAAGAAGAAATAAATTGGCAAATATAAATTTGTTAAGTTTTTGGATTTCTATTCTAAAGAATAGATGACTAGAAATAGATAAGTTAAAAATAGTATTTATAATTACAAGAGATCAATATTCCTTGTAAGATAGTAAAGAAAAATAGTAAAGTCAGACATTAAAAAATATTGTTTTTATTGGAGTTCTTATACTTTTATAAATGGATAAATCTAAGAATCTAAGGAGGTAAAAATTTGTTTAAGTTTAGAAAATCAAATTTTAGCGATATTGAAGAAATTTTGAAAATTATTGAAAAGGCAAAAATTGAATTGAAAAAATTAGAGATAGATCAATGGCAAAAAGGATATCCTGATAGAAAAGCTGTTGAAAATGACGTAAAAAGAAATATTAGTTATGTTATAGAAGAAATTGATGAGAATAAAAGAGAAACTGAAAATAAAATTTCTAGAAAAGTAGTCGGAACTATTGCATTGTCGCCTGAAAGAGAAGAATCATATTCTAAAATTGAAGGGAAATGGATAACAGATGATGACTACATGGTAATTCATAGATTGGCAGTTGATTCTGATGTAAAAAATAAAGGACTTGGAACAAAGATATTAGAATTTTCTGAACGTGTGTGCATAGAAAATAAAATACTTAGTTTGAAAGCAGATACACATGAAAATAATGAACCAATGAAGAGACTTCTTACAAAAAATGGGTTTAGTTACTGTGGATTAATTTATTTGGATAGTGGTCCTGATTTTGGAGCAAAACGTATTGCTTATGAAAAAATAATAAAAATTCCGCATATATTATTATAAATTTTGAAATAAAAAATAAATAAAAAGAAAGTGAGCTGATAAATTATGAAATTTGAAACAAAGACAATACATGGGATAAGAAAAGAAAAAAAGAAAGAATTATGGGGGACAAATGTTAATTTTGCTTCTACTTTTCCTGTTGCAGAATTTGGAGTGACACAGGAATTTGAATATTCTAGAGTTTCAGCACCTACAAGAAATGAATTAGAAGAAATTCTTGCGGCTCTTGAAAATGGAAAATATGCGTATGCCTTTTCATCTGGAATGGCAACTACGACATCTGTATTTACAATGTTTTCGGCTGGAGATCATATCATTTTAGGGCAAGATATTTACGGTGGTACTTATAGAATTTTACACGACATTTACTCAAGATTTGGAATAGAATCTACATTTGTTGATACAACTGATTTGGAAAATATAAGAAAAGAAATAAAACCGAATACTAAAGCAATTTTTATTGAAACACCGTCAAATCCACTACTTGATGTAACTGATATAAGAGGAATTGTAAAACTTGCAAAAGAACATAATCTTATAACTATTGCAGATAATACATTTATGACACCATATTTGCAAAAGCCGCTTGATTTTGGAATTGACATTGTAGTTCATAGTGCGACTAAGTTTTTATCTGGACATCATGACTTACTGGCTGGAGTTGCTATTACAAATAATGAGGAGCTTGCAGAAAAGATTAAATTTTCGCAAGTTGCGGCTGGTGCTTTGATTTCGCCGTTTGACAGCTGGCTTTTGATGAGAAGTTTGAAAACATTAAAATTAAGAGTGGAAGCAGCACAGGAAAATGCAAAAAAACTTATAGAATTTTTCCAAAGTCACGATGCAGTTGATAAAATTTACTATCCGACTTTAGACACAAATAAAGGTAAAAAAATTCATGAAAGTCAAGCAACAGGTGGAGGTTCAGTATTCTCGTTCACTTTAAAAGATGATTCAAAAGTAAAAACATTTTTTGAAAGTTTAAATGTGGCATTATTTGCGGCAAGTCTTGGTGGAGCTGAGACATTGGTAACTCATCCAAGTACAATAACTCATGCTGAAATGCCTGAAGAAGAAAAGGAAGCTAGAGGATTTACACATTCACTAATTAGAGTTGCAGTTGGATTTGAAAATATTGATGATTTAATTTCAGATTTTAAACAGGCACTTGAAAAATAGTAAAAATAGTAAAAAAGTAGGAGAAAAATGGCCAAAAAAATTGATGACGGAAAATCTCAAATAGTTTTAATTGCTGTAATAATTATGATTGCAGCAGTTATGATTTTTGGAATGTTTAATAAAAATGGAAAAAATATTGAAAAAAATACCAAGAAAGCCAGAAATATTAAAACTTCTCAAAATATCAGCAGTAAAAATTCTAAAATTAAAAAATCTAAGGGAAAAAAAGAGGATAAACCTGAAATTTTAGATGGATATCAAGTGATAAAAGTTAGTGATGGAGATACACTTAACATTCAAAAAGTTGAGAATGGTAAATTTGTTGGAGAAATGTTAAGAATTAGAATGTATGGAATGGATGCACCTGAAAAGTCACAGGATTACGGTTCTGAAAGCAAACAAGCATTAGAAAAATTAGTTGTAGGGAAAAATTTGAGTTTAGAAGTGAAAAATAAAGACAGATATGGAAGAACTGTTGCAATTATCTATGCAAATGGAAAAAATGTCAATGAAGAAATGGTAAAAACTGGAAATGCTTGGTGGTATCAAGAATATGCAAAAAAAGATATGCAATTTGAAGAGTATCAAAAAAATGCAAAACAAAAAAAATTAGGAATATTCTCAAGAAAAGGATATGAAGAACCTTGGAATTACAGGAAAGAAAAAAGAGCAGCAGCATCAAGCAGAACTAAAAATAAATAGTTAAACTTTAATAAAGTTAATTTTTCATGTTGCAAAATAATAAAATGTTATTTTTATAGTAGGATTTTGTAAAAATAGCATTTTATTAGGAATAATTTTTTTGATATAGCATGAAAAGATAAAGTATAAAAAAGAAAAGGATGATGAAATGTTTATAGATGAAAGTGTAATTACAGTAATTTCTGGAAAAGGAGGGGACGGAGCTGCTACATTTAGACGTGAAAAATTTGTTCAGTTTGGAGGGCCTGATGGTGGAGATGGCGGAAAAGGTGGAGATATTGTCTTTATTGCCGATCCAAATATTAATACGCTTGTGGATTTTAAGAGTAGCAAAAAATTTAAGGCACAGGATGGGACAAAAGGTTCTGCTGCACGTTCTACTGGAAAATCTGGAGAAGATTTAGTTATAAAGGTTCCAGTTGGGACAATGATTAGGGATTTTGAGACAAATAAGCTTTTACTTGATTTGGATAATCCAAATGAAAAAGTTATATTTTTAAAAGGTGGAGACGGTGGACGTGGAAACATCCATTTTAAGTCATCTGTAAAAAAAGCTCCAAGAATAGCAGAAAGTGGACGTGAAGGTGCAGAATTAAAAATAAAATTAGAATTAAAGCTGCTTGCCGATGTGGCACTTGTTGGCTATCCAAGTGTTGGAAAATCCAGTTTTATTAATAAAGTTTCAGCTGCCAGATCAAAAGTCGCAAGTTATCATTTTACAACATTAAAGCCTAAATTGGGAGTTGTCAGAATGGGAGATGAGGAAAGTTTTGTAATTGCTGATGTACCTGGACTTATTGAAGGGGCTCACGAAGGAGTGGGACTTGGAGATAGATTTTTAAAACATATTGAAAGATGTAAATTAATTGTTCATATTGTAGATATTTCAGGGCTTGATGGACGTGATCCTAAGGAAGATTTTCTGAAAATAAATCACGAATTAAAGAATTATAGTGAAAAATTGTCTAAAAAACGTCAAATCGTAGTGGCAAATAAAATTGATATGCTCTATGAAGATGAAAAATACGATGAATTTGAAAAATTTGTGAAGGAAAATGGAGCAGAATTTGTTTATCCAGTTTCTGTAATTGCAAATGACGGATTAAAGCCAGTTTTATCAAAGGCTTGGGAATTAATTCAGGAAATACCTAGAGAAGAATTGGAAGAAGTTCATTCTGTTGAGGAACTAATTCGAGAAAATAATAAAAAGGAAGACTGGATTATAAAAAAAGTTTCAGACAATGTATTTGAAGTTGATGGAAGAATTGTGGATGATGTATTGAGAAAATATGTATTTATTGGAGAAGAAGGAATTATAAATTTCTTGCAAAAAATGAGAAGCCTTGGGATGGAAACAGAACTTGAAAATGCTGGTGTTGAGCAAGGGGATATAATAATTATTGCAGGTTATGAATTTGAATATATAATTTAATTTAAATTTTTATATTGAAAAAATTGAAAAAATGTGGTCTACTTATAGCAGGAGGTAAATAAAATAGCAGGAAAAGCAAAAGGAATTGTAATTGCAGGTGCCACTGGAGTCGGGAAAACTGATTTATCAATAAAGATTGCCAAAAAAATTGATGCAGAAATTATTTCGGCGGATGCATCTCAAATTTATAAAGAATTAGATATTGGAACTGCAAAAATAACCGATGAAGAAATGCAGGGTGTAAAGCATTATATGATTGATGTTGTAGATCCTGGTGAAGATTATTCTGCGGGAGATTTTGAAAGAGATGTAAATAATATTCTGAATAAAAATTCTCAAAGAAGTGAAAACAGGAAAAATATCATTATTACAGGAGGAACGGGACTTTATATAAGATCGATTACAAATGGCTTTGCAAAATTGCCTTCAAAAGATGAAAAAATCAGAAAAGATTTGGAAAACAAAAACCTTGATGAATTACAGAAAATTTTGAAAAAATTGGATGAAAAATCCTATGAAGAAATTGATTTATCTAATAAGCTGCGGCTGGTTCGGGCTATCGAAGTGTGCATTTTAACTGGTGATAAATTTAGTGAATTAAGGACTAAAAATATAAAAAATAATGATTATGAATTTTTGAAGGTATTTTTGACACGAAATAGAGAAGAGCTTTATGACAGGATTAATAGACGAGTTGAAATTATGGTTGCAAAAGGACTTGTAGAAGAAGCTAAAAAAGTATATAATAAATATGCAAAAAATCTTCAAAAAATATCTTCGATTGGATATAAAGAACTGTTTATGTACTTTGATGGTAAAATTTCTTTGGATGAGGCAGTTGAAGAAATAAAAAAAGAAAGCAGAAGATATGCAAAGAGGCAAATGACATGGTTTAGAAAGGAAAAAGGCTACATTATTTATAATTTGTCGGAAATATCTGAAAATGAAGCATTAGATATGATTATAAAAGAATGGAAAAATTTTAAATAGCTGTAAAAATAAAAATTATAAAAACTTAAACAATAATAATTATAATGACAAAAGATCAAAGTTATTTGTCTTAGAATGGAAAAAATAGGTAAAATAAAATTTTAAAACATTGTATTTATTTAGATTGTTGAACTTTTATAAAGAAAAAAATTGAAAGGAGAGAGCAGGGTTATCCTGCATAAAAATATGAAAATACTAGAATATTTGGTACCCGAAAGAGTAAACTTAAATTTAAAGGGAACAACAAAAGCAGAAATTATTGAGGAAATGGCACAATTATTTGTGGAAAGTGGAATTATTGATTCAGAAGATTTGAAAGAATTTATAGGAGAAATAAATGAAAGGGAAAAATTAACACCGACAGGAATGCAAGATGGAATTGCAATTCCACATGCTAAAACTCCGCTAGTAAAATCACTTTCTCTTGCAATGGGGATTTCTAGCAAAGGAGTTGACTTTGAGAGTATGGATGAAGAACCTTCAAAATTGATTTTTATGATTGCCGCTCCAGAAAAAACAAAACAAGAACATTTGGATTTGCTAGCAGAAATTTCAAAATTGTCATTTGAAGAAGAGCTAGTAGAACAACTTGAAAATGTTAAAACAGTAGAAGAAGTTTTTGAAAAATTAAAAAATATTTAAATGTAACAAAGTAAAAAAATATTTTTTGTATTAACTCTAAAGAGTTTTTTAAATAAAAGTGTAATTTTTGTATTTTATTTGAAAAATTAATTGTATTTTTTTATATAATTTGGTATAATAAAAGTAAGTGATGGTTAAGCAAGTGATTTGATAGTAGTTCCATGTTGGTTTGTTAATTGAAAATTATGATTGAATATCTAAAATTTTAGTTGCAAGCATAATAATTTTCATAGATATACAAGCCTAAGGAACTACGCGGATAAGCTGGTAAATCTGATTAGCTATAAAATAGCCATTTCCAGCGATCCTGTGATTTTTATGTTACAGGAGTTTTAGGCAAATAAAAAATTAGGAGGAAAATCGAATGAAAAAGACAATATTCTTTTTAGTTGGAATAATGATGGTTTCATCAATAGGTTTCTCTGCTGAAAAAAAGAGCTTAGAAAGCAACTTAAATTCAATTGAAAGCCAATTCAATGAATTGATAAAAAAAGAAGAAGCGCAAAAACAAGGTTATATTCAACAAAAAGCTCAATTAGAAGCTGAAGTAGAAGACTTGAAAGCAAAACAAACAAGCAGAGAAAAATTGGTAGAAAAATTAAAAGTAGATTCAGAAGTGAGATGGCATAGAGATAAATATAAAAAAATATTGAATAATTCTGAAGCTGTCTACAAAAACATAAATAAGAGCATAGCAGAAAAAGAGAAAAAAATTGCTGAATTGGACGCATTATTATCAGTAATGAATTAATGAAAGGAATGGTAATTAAAAATATGAAAGCAAAAAATTTATTATTGTGCGGAATAGTAGCAGTATTATCTGTACCAATGATGGCAGATTCTGCACAACAAGTATTAAAACAAGCTAGAGAAGATTACTATAAAAGTTTAAAAGCGCCAAGAGAGCGTGAAATGACAACAGAAAAATTAGTAACAGTAGATGAAGATGGAGTAGTGGAAGAAAAAGAGAGAGTAAAACCAAAATCATCAATTGAAAAACTTGAATACAATGCGGCCAAAGCAGCAGCTAGAGTAGATTTTTATGAAAGAGTTGTAAGAAGTGTTCAAAGAGAAGAAAAAGAATTAGGAGAATTTGATAGTGTTCTTGGAAGAGATGGTGTTAAAAACGCTCCTAAAAAAACAAGAAGAGTTAAATAAATAAGCTAATTCAATTATTTAAACCAAAATAACATTTAAATGATATTTAGAAAGGAAAATCAATGAAAAAAATATTAGGATTAGCAGCAGTAATGGTTTTGGCAATGAGCCAATTATCATTCTCAGCTAAAAATGATACTGATGCCGCAGTACAAAGACTAGTTAAAGTGGCTAAACAAAGACAAGCTCAACAGGCTAAAAATGCAGCAAAAGGTGTTACAGAAGAAGAAGTTATAGTAGTTCCAGTTGAAGAAACTGTAGTAACAACAGATGCAACTGAAGATGCACGTGCAAGAGCTGAAGCTGCCAAAGCGCAAGCTAAAGAAAGAGCAGAAAAAGCAAGAGAAGCAGCTCAACACAGAAAAACAAAAGCACCTGAAATAAGAGCTCAAAGAAGAAATATGTCTGAAAGTAAAATGATGGATGTAGAAATTCAAAGAATTAGAAAAAGAGTAGACCAAATTAATAGCAATATTGAAAAATTCCATAAAACAAATGAAATGTTAGATCAAATGGAACAAAGATTGGATAGCATCCAAGACAGAATAAACTAGTAAGTTATACAATAACTAAGTAAAAAAAATTCAAAAATAAATTTTGATAAATTAGAAAGGAAATAAGAAATATGAAAAAGTTAGCATTAATATTAGTAGGATTAGGAGCTTTGTCTTGTACAAATGCAAAATTAGTAGATTATAACACAACTAGATTAAATCATATTGAAGATTACTTAAATGAAAATAAACCAAATCCAGGTAGCCAAAAATATAGATCATTAGAAAGAGAGGCTGAAAAATGGGTAGACGAACAACAACCACAACAACAACAATAATTGCACTAGGGTTGTTAGTTGCTTCACCACTAATGGCAAGAAGGCTGACAACTACTCAAATGAGAGAAAATACAATAAGAATCAATGCTCTTGAGTTAGAAGAACCAGCTCCAGAACCAATTCCAGAACCAGCTCCAGAACCTAAGAAAGATGATACTTGGGTATTTGATTCTGGAAGATTAAACTTTGACTTCGATAAATCAGTAGTTAAACCTCAATACTTTGAATTGTTGAGAAATGTTAAAGATTATGCTGAACAAAATGACTTTAAGTTAACAATTATAGGACATACAGATTCTAAAGGTACTGATGCTTATAATATGGCTTTAGGTATGAGAAGGGCAATAGCAGTTAGAGATAAATTGTTAGAATTTGGATTAGATCCATCAAGAATCTTAGGTGTAGAATCAAGAGGGGAATCTGAACCAATTGCTACAAATGATACTGAAGAAGGAAGATTTGAAAACAGAAGAATCGAATTCAAAGCTACAAAATAGTAATAATCATAAATTAAATAAAAATATTTTTGTAAATTGTCTAGTTATTTCATCAATTGAAACAATTAGGCAATTTTTTTTAAAAAATTTAGAATTATAGTGAAATAAAATTAATTTTAGTGTATAATATAGGAAAATGTTTTAAAGAAAGAGGTACGAAGATGATGTGGGTTACAAAATCACAAAAGGAAGTTTTGAAAGAGCTGAATGTAGATCCTAAAGTTGGACTGACAACTGATGAGGTCAATATCAGGCTTGAAAAATATGGAAAAAATAAATTAAAGGGAAAAGCTAAAAAGACACTATTTCAATTGTTTGTAGCACAGCTTCAAGATATGCTGATTTACATTTTAATTGCAGCAGCTGTAATAAATCTGATTGTAGATATTCATCACGGATGGACAGATGCTTTGATTATATTGGCTGTGGTACTCATAAATGCTGTAGTTGGTGTTATTCAAGAATCTAAAGCTGAAAAGGCGCTAGAAGCGTTACAGCAGATGACTACTCCCAAAAGCTTGGTTCGTAGAAATGGCGAAGTTATAGAAGTTAATTCTGAAGATTTAGTTCCTGGAGATATTTTAGTAATTGATGCAGGGAGATTCATTCCAGCAGATGTAAGACTTATAGAAAGCGCAAATTTACAAATTGAGGAGTCAGCACTTACAGGGGAATCTGTACCAAGTGAAAAAAATGCAAATTTTATTACAGATGATGAAAAAATCCCTGTTGGAGATAAGGAAAATATGGCATTTATGTCAACAATGGCGACATATGGACGTGGTGAAGGTGTTGTAGTTGCTACAGGAATGGAAACTGAAATCGGTAAAATTGCAAAAATACTTGACGAAGATGAAAGTACATTGACTCCGCTTCAAATAAAATTGGATGAACTTGGAAAAACACTTGGGTATATTGCAATGGGAATTTGTGCTGTAATATTTGTTGCAGGAATTATCCAAAAACGTCCAATTTTGGAAATGTTTATGACTTCAATAAGTTTAGCTGTTGCGGCAATTCCTGAAGGATTGGTTGCAATTGTTGCGATTGTGCTTGCAATGGGTGTTAATAAAATGTCAAAAAAAAATGCAATTGTAAGAAAACTGCCAGCAGTTGAAACATTAGGAGCAGTAAATATTATTTGTTCTGATAAAACAGGAACATTGACACAAAATAAAATGACAGTTGTAAAAACTTATACGTTTGATAATTTGAAAGATGTGCCGTCAAAAGGTAGAGATTTTGTGGCAAATGCAGATGAAGCAGAACTGATTCGTTCATTTGTACTTTGTTCAGATGCTTCGATTGATAGTGGACAAGATATTGGAGATCCAACGGAAGTTGCATTAGTTGTACTTGGGGATAGATTTAATCTTGAAAAAAATTCCTTGAATGAAAAATATAATAGAATTAGTGAAAATCCATTTGATTCAGATAGAAAATTGATGTCAACTTTAAATAAAGAAAAAGATGGGAAATATAGAGTTCATACAAAAGGTGCAATTGACAATATTTTGGTAAGAGCAAATAAAATTTTAGTAGATGGAAAAATTACTGCATTAACAGAGCAAATGAAAGAAAAAATATTAAAAGTTTCAATGGAAATGTCAGATGATGCACTTCGTGTGCTAGGAGTAGCATTTAAAGATGTGGATAGTGTAATTGATCCTGATGAGATGGAAAAAGATCTTGTTGTAGTTGGAATTGTTGGGATGATTGATCCGCCGAGAATGGAAGTCAAAGATTCAATAAAAGAGGCCAAAAATGCTGGAATCACGCCAGTTATGATTACAGGAGATCATAAAAATACTGCCGTTGCTATCGCAAAGGAATTGGGAATTGCAACAGATATAAGTCAAAGTCTAACTGGTGCTGAAATTGATGAATTTTCAGATGAAGAATTTTCTAAAAATATTGATAAATATAGAGTTTTTGCAAGAGTTTCTCCTGAGCATAAAGTAAAAATTGTAAGAGCATTTAAGCAAAAAGGCAATATTGTTTCGATGACAGGAGACGGAGTAAATGATGCACCGTCACTTAAATTTGCTGATATAGGTGTTGCTATGGGAATTACAGGAACTGATGTTTCTAAAGGTGCAAGTGATATGATTTTGACAGATGATAATTTTACTACTATTGTTCATGCCATTGAAGAAGGAAGAAATATTTATAATAATATTAAAAAGACTATAATATTTTTGCTTTCTTGTAATTTGGGAGAAATTATTTGTATTTTCTTATCAACATTGTTAAATTGGGATTTACCATTAGTTGCAACACAGTTATTATGGGTAAACTTGGTTACTGATACTTTACCAGCATTGGCACTTGGAGTAGATCCAGGAGACAAGGATGTAATGAAGCGTTCACCAAGAAATTCTAAAGAAAGTTTCTTTTCTGAAGGAGCAGGAATAAGAGCTGTAATAGGCGGAGTATTAATAGGATCATTAACATTAGCTGCATTTTATATTGGAATTAATGAAACTGGAATGATTGGAAATTTAGGACAGCTAGAAGCGATGGCAAAGGCTGGAAATGAAGCAGCAAGGCATGCCTTGACACAAGGTCGAACAATGGCATTTATCGTGCTTACAGTATCACAGTTATTTTATTCGTTAACAATGAGAAATAGTCAAAAAACAATATTTGAAATTGGAATTTTTAAAAACAAATTTTTAATTGGTTCAATTATTATCGGAATTGCATTGCAAATAGGATTAACTTCATTTGCGCCAATTGCTCAAATATTTAAAGTAACAAATATTTCATTTGAAAACTGGGATATTGTATTGTTATTTACATTAATACCATTTGTTGTAAATGAAATTATAAAATTATTTTCAAAAATAAAAACTAATTAAAAGAATATAAAAAATCTTTTTTCAATTTAAGAAATTCTTGACAAATGCTGAAAATATGGTAACATATAGTAAATAATGAAAAGTTTGGAGGAGATGAAATGTCAAAAAAAGAATTTGTAGATGTTTATGCAAAAGCAACTGGAGAAACTAAAAAAAGAGCAGAAGAATTAGTAAATGCTTTTTTAGAAACAGCAGAAGAATCTTTAGTAAAAGGTGAAAGTATTCAATTTGTTGGTTGGGGAACTTTTGAAGTAAAAGAAAGAGCAGCTAGAGATGGAAGAAATCCGTCAACTGGTGATCCAATCAAAATTGAGGCTAAAAAAGTAGTTAAATTTAAAGTTGGGAAAAAATTAGCGGATAAAGTTGCACAAGCTAAATAATAGATTTTTTAAGACTATCCTGAAGTTTCTTCATTTTCAGGGTAGTTTTTTATTATTTATATTTTCTAAATGGAGTTTAGTATAAATTATAATAAATCTATTTAATAGAAATTATACTTGAATTAGTTAAAAATTGAACTATTAAAAATAATATGAACTTAGAGTTTGAGTAAAATAGTCGTAATTTTTGAGTTCAGTTTTAAATTAGTTTTACAGATATAATTTGTATAAAATAAATTTATAAAAAATA
>NZ_DBHIXN010000034.1:0-23084 GCF_057270615.1 Leptotrichia sp. | reverse complement strand
GTAAAAATTCAAGATTTTTTCATTATTTTGACATTCAAGCCAAATAAATTTTACTCTAATTTTCTGTCTGATTTCTAACAATAACTCATACGCAATTTTTAAAATTTCATTTCCTGTTAAATTATTTTTCTCTAAATTAAAGTTTTTACCAACTTGACCTAAAAGAAAACTATTAATTACATAATCACCTGATTTATTTTCAGAAGCACTTTTAGTTAATCTTTTTTTTAAAGTTTTTGAAATTATATCTAAATCTTCCTTTTGAAGTATTAAACTTCTATTTGCTATGGAAAAATAGCCTGCTAATTCTTTTTCAGAATTAAAAATTAAATATGTTGAAGAAATCGAAATTTTTTCAAAGAAAATAGCCTTATTTATCAAAAAATTTTCAATGTCTTTGTCTTTACTTCTAAATCCTTTTAATTTATTACGAACTTTATCTTCTCCAATTTGTGATAACAACTCTGTTAAAGAAAACGTAGTAAATTTCATTATTCTCCTTTCTTTTCAGAAGTTTCTTCAAAAAATTTTTTAATATCATTCCCTTTAATAAATTCATATTCTACATCTATATCTAGCGGTTTATTATTTTTTGCATTTTCAATAGCTTCTAAAAATGATGAAACTTTTTCCTCTGTATCAAATCTTAATTCTGTTGTAAAACTTGAAGTTGCCATTCTTATCGCCTCTTTTAAATTTCTATTTTTACAATAATATTATATCACATCTAATAGTTTTTTCAATCTGAATTTTTTAAGACTAGATTAATATTCTATTGTCATTGTCCTTACATATTTTATTCCTTGCTGTCCTTTTCTCTCCTCATTTCAGATTCTGCAAAAGTCTCGTTATTACTATTCTTAGTTTCTTTTGTTTTTGTATTTTCTGAATGTTTTTGCGTGTCTTTATTTCCTTCGTTTGTCTGTTTTTGAGAATCCTTATTTGAGGCATTCTTGCTGTTATCACTTCTTATTTTTTCTTCAGCCTCTTTTGTATCAGCTGTTCTATCCGCATTTCCTGATTTATTTTCTTCATTTCCTTTATTTACATTTTGAGAATTTTGATTTTTACTGTTTGTATTTTCTGTTTCTTGTGATTTATTTTCTTCGGTATCTTTCTTATCATCTTTTTTATTGCCCATAAATTTTTTAATTCCATCGCTGGCCATATTTTTTACTTTTCTGCCTGAAGCGATCGGATCAAAGTCCATTGTCATTACTTTTATTGCTTTTCCTGCATTTTCAGCAGCCGAAGTAGTCAGATTTCCAGGATATTTTCCTATTTTAGAGCCTATCTTTGCTCCTGTCTTCATACCTGCTATTGCTCCTGCTCCTCCAGTAGACACTCCGCCAACAACTGCACCAACTGCAGCACCTAGTCCACCAACTGCAGCACTTCCAAGTAAAGATGTAACTCCTCCTACAGCCGAGCCTCCTGCACTAACAACATTTCCAGTAAAATTACCAAACTGTGAGCCATTTAATCCGCCTTGTCCATATAAAATTAGGGAAGCTATGCTCTGATAGTTCTTTATTAAAAATGAAATTGCTATGAATACTGCGAGCCACATAATTATCGTATGAGGCTCGTTATTTTCTGCCCCTATGTTTTCAGGAATAGGATAAGACTTTAATATTTTTATTCCCATAGATGAAAGTGCAACCGCAACCATCAGCTGAGTACCTGAACCAACTATTGCTCCTAAAGTTTTTCTACCTATATCGCTCAAAGCGTCAAGCGGTAGACAAGCAAGATATATTATTGCCAATTTTCCAACTACATGGAACTGTATTATCGCTATTGTTATTGTTGATATTATAAACACTAAAAATACGAATCCAATAATAAATAAAACAAAGTATAAGATAGCCCAAAAATCTTGAAACTTTAAGCCTATACTTAAAAACTTGCTTAATTCCTCCCATAACTTATCCCAAATACTCTGCACTTTTAACGGACTTCCCAGCCCTTCTCCAAATAAATTTCCTATATCGGAAAATAGTTTATATGCCATATCCAGCAGTTCCTTGTACATTTTTATAAGCCCAAAAGTAAGTGCATATCTTACAAGTTTTTTTATAGTTTCGACAAGTGTATTGCCTATATTTTCCGACCAGTTAAAGAAGGCTGTAAATGATAAGTCCAGCACAGCAAATGATGAGGCGAGTGTCAATATTACAACCATTAGGGTTGTCATTCCTGTATCAAGCATACTGATTATCGGTTCAATCAGTGCCGTATCAAATTGAAAATTTGCCGCCGCCAATTATTTCTCCTCCTTATTTCTTATGTTTCTTCACTTCATTTTCCATTGCCTTTATATGATTGTTTAAACTGTTTTTCGTATATTCACTTCTTTTTTGAGCTTCCCTTCTTGCCTGCACTTCTTCAGCCGCCTTTAATGCGTCAAGTCTATTTGTAGTTGAAATCATATCGGCTATTGCATTCATCTGTACTGACAGGTTGGCACTCCATTGTGATAGCACTTCCAATACTTGTTGTGGATTTTTTGCCTCGTGAGTTTTTCTTATAAGTATCCTTGCATTATCCGATGTTTTTTTCATGGCCACTTCATTCATAGAGCCTGACTTCATTGCGTCCCTTGAAAGACTGTCAAGCGTGTTTGTAAATCTGTCAAGAAGAGCCATATACTGTCTGTTATTAGCATCAGCATAGACATCTTTAAACCATAATTCGGCTTTTTTTGCATCTCTTAATGTTGATTTTGTGGTATTTGTTATTCTAACTAATGTCTTTATTGTGTCATCATATTGGCTTATATATTTTTTTAGATAGGCTTCAGGCAGTTTCTTTGAAAGCTCAATCTGTCTTTCTATCTCCTTTAACTGTGCATTCAGGCTTTTTAATGTCTGTGCATTGATTGCCACACTTTCAAAATATGTTTTCATCTGCCAGTAATCAGAAGCCCCACTGCCTCCTCCAAGTATTCCTGAAAACGAATTTACTGATATAACTGTTGTTACCATTAAAAAGAATATTATTTTTTTCATTTTAGTTACCTCCCTGTATAATTTCCTTGCATCTTCTAAATTCCTGACTATTTTTACCTAATTTGTATTCTAGCCATTTTAAGTTAATTTCCTTTAAATCATTTGTTTCTGCACATATTTCCTGTATTTTTATCTGATCAGTTGAACTTGCAGAACCTACATAAGCCAGTTCAATTTTCCCTAAATCCATTTCAAATTCCCTTGATCCGAGATCACTTTTATAAAAATATTGTTTCTGCATTTCCCCTCGTGCAACTTTTTCAATTTCTATTGTATTTAAGCCAAATTTTGAATAAAGTTCTTTCCAGTAATTCTTTGCCTGTGGAGAGGGAAGAAGTATTTTTGTCTTGCATCCATCAACTATTGCAGGCGTTATTTCAGATTTTGCAATTTCATCAAGCGACTGTGTTGCAAAGATTATAAAGGCATTCAGTTTTGCAAGGGTTCTAAGCCAGTCATTGAATTTAAGCCTGAAACTTTCGTTTTCCATTGCAAACCAAGCCTCATCAACTACGATTGCAGTCAGATAATCTTTGGTTAATTTTTCCACTTCTATTCTATGAAACAGATAGCTTAATATGGGAGCTGTCGCTTTTGGATCTTCTATTATTCTTCCCATTTCAAATACCTGCCAGTTTGAGTCTGAAAAATTATCCTCATTATTATCGAAATATTTTCCATATGAACCTATATTTGTGTATGGCTCAAGTGCTTGCTGAATTTCCTTGTTCATAACTGTAAATGCAAAATTTGTCATCGTTCTCCTGTTAGGCGGATCATTTGAAAGAGTAGTAAGCGTTTCCCAGATTGTGCTTTTCATATCAGGCGTTACAATTACATTTTCCTGTTGAAGAAGAGAAATTATCCAGTTGCTTGCAAATGCTCTTTCTGTTTCGATATGAATATTCGCAAGTGGTTGAAATGCCAAATCATTATCTCCACCTTTTCCCAAGTCATAAAATTTTCCACCCATACAGGCAGTTAAAACACGTATCGAGCCACCTTTATCGAAAAAGAATACCTGCGCATTAGGATATTTTTTTAGTTCAGCTACTAACATTCCTAATAATACTGATTTTCCTGACCTTGTTGGACCTGCTATAAGCGTATGTGCTGCATCCTTTATATGAAGGTTAAAGTAAAATATATCATTCAAGTCTGTTTTAGTCATCATAAGCGGAACACCTGTAATATTTTTCTTATCCCTAAAAAATTCATTTACTTCCTCACCACGATACAGTGATGAAGTAGGGAAAAGACAGCTTAAAAGCATTGAGTTTATTGGATATTTTCTTATATTTGCCTTCACATTTCCTGGAATAGCTCCTAAATATGAGGGAAAAATATTGTACTTGTCAATCGAGCAAGTAAAGTCCTGCTCATCAAATATTGTTACTATTTTAAGTGCATTATCTTCAAGCCTTTTTATATCTTCATCAGCAAGTATTATGGTAAATGTGTAATAGCCATAACTCATTCCGCCTTCCTTAAATTCATTTAAAGCCATTTTGGCTTCTTCTGTTTTTGCTAGTTCCAGCTCATCAATGTTAAATGAAGGCTTTTTAGTTATAGCCTCCGTTATATACTGCCCAAAGTTCTTCTGCTTTCCCTGATGAAAAATAAAGAAGTTTTTTAACATCTTTTTTGATTCATTTTGCGAAAGTATAATGTATCTTGCCGACATTCTAAATTCAAAGTCCAGGCTTTCAAGTTTTTTCAGAACTCTTGACTCTATCTCATCAGGAAACAGATTAACTGAGATTGTCCTTAAATGCTTTGTCTTTGTCAGTCTTTGTATTTTCGTGTCTTTTCCATTTTCAAAACTTGAGTTTGACAAATATTGATCAATTGGATATAGAGGAGATGTAGGCATTTTCTTCTTTTCAGGAAATTCAGCATTCACTGTGGAATACATATATGCCATAAGTTCGTCTCCCTGCAAGACTTCAATGCTTGTTGTAGCATATTTTAATAATGCAATAAATGAAGCTACTTTTTGTCTAAATATTTTTAATTCCCTTTCAGCTTCTTCAGCCATTTTTTCTTCTGAATCATCCTCCTTTTTACTAGCCAGCAATGAGTTTATCTTATTTTCAGCATCTTCTGCTATTAAATATGTCAATGTTATATAGTAGTCACATTTAAAATATTCCCCTTTTGAAAATAAATCCTTTCTTTCATTTTCTATAAGAACTGTAGGTATAAAACCATCATTAATTTCTGTTTCAATATATCCTCTTGACTTCTTTCTCTGAACTTCATAATGAACAATAAAATTATCAGGCAGTTTCTTTATCGCATTGTTATACTGCAATATTTTCAAGTTTATTTCTTCTTCAGTAAAAAAATCCAAGTCGTGATTTCTAACTTTCAAAGTTACCTGAAACCCCATATTTTTATTAACAAGAATAAAGTCATTGAGAAGGAAATCCCAAGGGATATAATACATAAATGAATTCTTGTAGTTATCAAGCGTTTTTCCCATTCTATCTTTCCTTTTCTTTATTTTTATAATTTTTTTTATTCTGATTACCTTTAATATTTTCTTTGATTTCTTCTCTTTTGAGAACTTTGCTTAAGATATCTCCTCTATCTATTAATACGAATTTTTCTTCATTACTTTTAGATATTTTTGTTGTAAATAACACTTTATTTGCTGATAATTCTTTTTGTGCGGCTACAAAATCTTTAAATTCTAGTCCTGTTTTTTCTCTGACTGATTTTGAGTCAAGGTATGCTAAGTTTCCTAAATTTTCTTTGTATGTATTGTAAATTAATTTTGCATTATCTGATAATGTTGAAAGCTTTTCTCCCTTCACTTTTTCTGTTTCTTTTATTTTATTCGCTGCTTCTTCTAGTTTTTTTTCATAGCTATCTTTAAATTCAAGTGATTTATCTTTATTGGTAAAATATTTTATTTTATGAGCTTCAAATATAGAACCATCATAATTTATTTTTTCTTCTGTTGAATGATGAAAGAATACTTTATTATCCTGTACTAATTCCTTAAATGCTTCATTAAACTTTTCTTCTTCTTTTATTCCCAGTTTTTCCATTATCTGATTTCTGCTTAATGTAGTGTATCCGCCTTCATTTTTTGTTCTTTCTTCTAAAAAATTCATAATTTTTTCTTTCATTTCAATTATTCCCCTTTCAATATTTTTTCTTTTCGCTTCTATTTTCAATATTCGCTTAAGGATTTAAATATCTTTCAGTTTTGTAATGCTCCATTATCAGTTCCAATGTCATTGGATCCCTTACCGACATAACTGCACATAGAATATATATTGTTCCTACTGGTATAAAAATTATCCAATGCCTGAATATTAAAAATATGATTCCTGTGAATAACACTAGCAATATAAAAATCTTATATGGCAGCCCCATTATCATCTTCACATCCAGTAAAGACTTATAAACCTTCAGCTTCATATCCTACCTCCTCAATTTCATATTCCTTTATCTTTTTGTTAAAACCATTGACTTTGATTATCTTGTTTACCTTTCTTACAGTTTTACCATTTTCAACCGTTCTTATAATATTTACAATTACATCCACAGAACGTCCTATAAGCGGCTGCCTTGGATTCCTGTCAACTTCCATCAATAGTTCTTCCAATCTTTCCAAAGTTTCTTCTGCACCATCTGAGTGAACTGTTGTAAATCCTCCGCTATGCCCAGTATTCCAGTTTTTAAGTATCTCCTCAGCTTCTTTTCCATATCTGAGTTCTCCCTGAATAATCCTGTCAGGTCTATGTCTAAGTGCGTCTTTTGATAATTCCAGTGCAGAAACATCTTCAGTTACAAATACTCTTAATACGTTTTCCTTATCACAAATAATTTCTTCAACTTCTTCAATAATGTATATTCTTTCAACAGTATTCCTAATTCTGTCAACTTGCTTTAAATAATCAACAAGAGCATTAGTAAATGTTGTCTTTCCTGTACCAGTTCCACCTGATACAACTATATTCTTTTTACCTAAAATGGCTTCTGTAAGAAAATTTTTCTGAAATTCTGTAATTGAACCCATTGCTAAATAGTCATCAAGCGTAAATATTTTTTTAGGTCTTTTCCTTATTGTAAATATTGGAATCCCTTTAGTAATTCCTTTTGCAGCTCCCTGAAATCTGTCAGAATTTGGCAAATTTCCAGAAAGTCTTGGATTTTTTTCAGAAATTATCTTTGAGTTGTACGAAGCCAATACTTGAATAATTTTGTATCCTTCCATCTCATTCAGATATGTATTTGTCTTATACATTCCCCTTTCATATGATTCCACCCATACATATCCATCAGGATTTAACATTATTTCAGTAATATCATCATCTTCCATATATTCCTTCAGTGCTGACAGCCTTTCATTTACAAAGTCTATTTGTGACTGCTTCTGAAGTTCATATTTTTCACTTTCCGTCATAATACTTCTGCCAGTTCCTTCATTTTTTTAGTAATTTCATCATTGCTTGGACTTTCAATTATGATTTTTAAAAGTTTATTTTCTACACCAGATTTTTCTAAAATCTCTCTTAAAATATCTGCATTTTCCTGTTCAACCTTTTCAATTTCCTTTTGGGAATCATCCCTTATTTTCTCCAGTTTGGCAACTTTTTCTTTATTTCTTTTTATTCTTTCAGTATAATTTTTTTCTCTAGTTTTTCTCTTTTTCTTTATTATTTCATCTGAACCATTAATTGTTTCTTCAATATTTTCCATATATCCCCCTATCCTATTTTTTCTGATTTATACTTTTTTCTTGCCTTTTCAATAATTTTTTCATATTTTATATCATCATAAAAATCTTCCTCTTTCATTTTAAATGTATGTTTGTATTCATACATCCCCTTCATTGCTTCAAATATTACATATCCGTCCTTAAAAAATACTGGCTGGTGCTGTGTCCTTTTTAGCAGTTCAGGATACTCGTAATAATAGAGCTTATCTAATAATAAAGGTTTTTTATATCCCGTAATTACAACTGCCTTTCTATCAGGCAGCAGTCTTATTTCTGAAGGACTTAATAAATCTTTTCCTTGCTCTGAAACGTTTCCTCCCCCTTTTAGCCCAATGTTTCTACTCTTTACTTTGATTGTTTCCTTACCAAGCGTCTTTGAAATATAGTCAGGTGCAGCTTCGTCGTTTGGCCTACCAAATATCTGAATCTGACATCCATTCAACACCTCTTTCCCTTGTTTATCATACGTTGAATTTAATTGATCAAGACCCTGAAATATTCCAACCATCTTTATTCCAAATCCTGCATAGTATCCCAATCCCTTTACAAGAGGTTTCATCTTACCATAAGCATTCAACTCATCCATTAAAAATGTTATGTTAAAATTTTTCTTACTTAAACTTTCCATTAATAAATTTGTCAGCTGAATATACATTATTCGTACTAATGGAGCCAATAAATCTATATCTTTTGGTTTTATTACAAAGTATAAATCCACAGGATTATCATTATTAACCAAGTCCATTGCCCTAAAATCAGACTTTCCTATATTTTTCACAACCGAAGGAATTTCAAATACCTGTAATTTAGTCTTTGCTGTTGATGTGATAGACTTAAACGTATTTTCTCCTGTATTTTGTAATAAATATCCAAACTGTTTTGCAACAAATGGATGTAGTCCTTTGTTTAATGCTTTAATTGATTCATCATCAGTATATATTTTCCTAAGCCTTTCAACTGTTTTTTTCTTTAGAATAAAATCTTTTGACATTTCATCCTCGTATTCATCTTCTTCCATAGGCTTTCCAAGATATTTTGCAAACATTCTATACAAAGAATTTTCAGTATTAGTGATTATTGATATTACATCGTTTAGTGAAACTCTAACATCTGTTATATCAGGATCTTCTTCAGGACGATTGCTTACTTCTCTGTAATGAACATAGCCAGTTAAAGTAGAAATTGTATCTTTTGCACTGTCTCCCCAAAACGGATCCTTGCTCTCATCTTCCCCAACGATCATTGTTCCAATTATTCTGCAATCTTCAATCTCATAATTTGTTCCATATCTTACTTCTGATAAAAAGTTATAGCTATTTGAAAGTTCATTCATTGGCTCAAATTTTAATATTCTATGTTTTAATATCTTTGCTCTGTACCAGCTTGTAAGTTCATAATTTTCCTTTTTTATGTCAGAAATAAAAGTTGACCTTTCTTTTAATCCTGCAATAAGGCTCGGAATAATGTATCCTACACCTTTTCCCCCTCTTGTTGGCAAGAACAAGGCAATATGTATCATTGACGTATCATAAAGCAATTTTAATTTTCCTGATAAAGTTTTTACATATCCAATAACAAAACCATTTTCATTACCACTTAAAAAATCTACATCCGACGGCTTTTTCTTATTTTTCTTCAAATCATCATATGTTCCAAATTCAGCATCTCCGTGTGATTTCAGTTTCCTTTTTTTCCAGTACGGCATTGTTAAAATAATTAACGAGCCAGCAAATATAAAGCACATACCTAATTGAAACTGCGAAGTTAATCTAGGAGTTTTTTCCATTACTATTTCCCAGTTTTCAGACGGAAAGTATATATACTGATTCTTTTTCCCAATAATTACAGGTTTTATTAATCTTCGTATTTTGGCAAAAGTAGTATAATTATTAACTTTTTCCAGTTCTTCCATATAGTTTGTTGATACTATCATTAAACCTGTTATATTTACTGAAATAAACATTATTATTGCAAAAATCCATTTTATAGGCTTCGTATTTCTAAGCGGCTTATATTTCTTGTCCATAATTATTTCCTATATGGAGATAAAATTATATCCTTGCTTACAAAGATATTAAATTTTTTACCTCTTTTTATCTCAATTGTAGGCTGTCTATTCAAATCCTTTTCAACCATTCTTTCCCCAATGCTTCTAATATTCTGTGCCGCATCTGAAGCACCTGTACCAATATTCACTCTTGACCTGCTTCTAGCTTCAATATTTACATTAAAACTTTCAAGCGAGCCTGAAGCCATATTTATGGCAGAAGACAACAACACACTTCTCATAAGTTTCCAAAAATGGTTGTTGGTTTTTCCTTTTAAGCCAGCATTCCCCAGCAAATCCACTCCCTGTATATTATCAAGCACAAGTGTTGAGCCATTTGGAAAAACCAGTCTTTGCCATATCAATAAAACTCTGTTCTGTCCATACGTTATACTGCTATCATATTTTCCAACTATTTTTGTACCCATAGGGATTAAAATATACTTTCCAGTACGGTAGTCATAGACATTTTCTCTAACCTGAGCAATCACATCTCCCGGCAAATCAGAGTTGATTGCCGTTACAAGAACAGCTGGAATAAAACTCCCTGTCTTTAACTCATATTTCCCTATTGCAGGATTTTTTAAATTAGTCGAATAGAAGCTGTCCTGTTTTTGTTTCAGGAATAAAGACTTTGACTTTTGTTTATTCTGATCTGTATCATTTTCATTTTGTTGTTGCACATTCTGAGGAACTTGCTGCTGTTCCTGATACTGTTCTGGCGTTTGCGGAGTTTGTGTTGAAACTCCTTTATCAAATCCTATTGCAGACTTTCTCCATTCCTTGCTTTTTTCTTCTGAAACTGTCGAATCATTAGAATTTTTATCTTCTGAAATATCTGAAAACAATGATGAACTTGAACCATAATTTGAATCAAGATTGTCATTATTGTATTCTGAACCTAACTGAGAATCATACTGTGATAGGTTAGGCGTTCCAGTTCCATCAGTCGTCGTATTTATATTTGCCACTCCATCCTGCGTTACACCTTCAGGAGTTTGAGTATTTTTATTCTGAGCATTCACCGCATCCTTTATATCCAGTCCCGTTCCAGTTGACATTGACTCCTTTTTCCCCTGTTCCTTTGGCTTTTCATTTTTTTTAGCCTGATTTGCAAAATATATGCTTGCAAAAATTAAAGCCGAAATTATGCAGACTAGGATAGCAACTTTTTTCTTATCAAAAAATTCTTCTATTTTTATCTTTGAATTTTTTATCGTTCCTATCCCCTCATCCTCAAGAGATATTTCTTCTTCCTTCTGTTCTGCAAAATCATCTTCAGAAGTTTCAAAATAGTCATTCTTATTTACCAATCAAGACACCCCCTTTTCTATTTTTTCTGGTTATATATCTTCAATGTATTTTTTCCAAGTGTCATATATATTTCTTTTACAACGTTGTCAATCATAACATTACGTCCTTCAATTTTTGTATTAACTAAAGATAGTTGATTATCCACCCCTTTTACATAAAAAGCTGGCATTTCCTGCAAATTTGACTTTAATACTATGAATGTCTTTTCTCCGTTGTCAAATACTTGAACTGGAGAAAGTTTTGAGTTCTTGTTCCACGAATATCTGTAATTCAGTTTCATTAAGTCTGTTGTGCCAATACTTTCCGTATGAGCCTCATATTCGTCCATTAATATTTTTCTCTCATTTGGATATTGCCATTCAACTAAAGGATTGTATTCTCCATTTGTGGATTCAATATTAATAAAGTAACTGTGCTTGTCTGTAACTATATTTATGTTAGTCTTTATATCTTCTTCAAGCGGCTTTATGTATATATATGTTCTGTTCTCTTTCCCACCTGTCGCCTCTTCAATCATCCAACGTTCTGTATCTCCGCCAGCCTTAAATACCACTTTTTCATTTGGAGCAAGCCTTAAAGTCGTTAAATAGTCTGGCTTGGAATAAACTTCATATATGCTGTTTTCCGCATAATTAAATATAACGGCTGTCTTTTTTATTGCATCCTTTTTTCCACTTAATATTCCATCATCATCAAATATTTTCTGACTATTTTTTACCACATCTACCGTAATATTCTCTTTTACATTTCCATCATTTGCAAAAATATTAACCGACATTATTATCAAAAACAGCACTGATAATATTTTTCTATTAAATTTTTTTAACTTGTTCTTTATCATACATCTCCCTCATTTTTCTAATTATTTTCCCTCGAAATTGTAAAATCCTTTATTATTATTCCCAATGGATTTTTAGCCACCAGTTCCTCATTTTTTTCATTCACATATTCCACAGTAAATACTCCAAGATAGCTCGCATCCTGTATTTCCATCCCTGTTTCAGAAAACTGTTTTTCCTTCCATCTGACTTGATAAGTATTTGAAGTATTTGTAAGTTTATTAGCTGAAACTATATTTACATTCGTTGTAATTTTATCTGCAAGCATTTGTATTGTTCCTGTTTCCTGAATCATCGCATCCAATTTTTTTTGCGAATTTTGTGTTAAGAAAAAAGCATTTTCCTTTAACTTATTATCATAATATGCTGTGTCTTTCGGAAGAGTTCTTACATCCAAAATGAATTTTGATATAAAATATTTTGTTTCCTTCTCCCCAACTTTCACATTGGATTTTGTCAATACATTCACTTCCATTGGAGCTCCTGTTGTTTTGTCAACCTGAACAAGAAATACCTTTATATTTGTTCTTATAGCGAAATATGCCAGTACTAAACATAAGACAAGAATAACAACTATGCTTGTTCCTAATCCCTTTTTTAACTTTGCATTTGTTTCCGCAAGTTCAAACAAAGTTTCAGCCCTTTTTTCAAAACTTGTCTTTTCTCTTTTGACATCAGTCCTTAATTTAAAAATATCCCTTTTCCTGCTTATTCTTTTCAAATCCAAGTCTATACTCCTTCCAAAAGAGCTGTATCAATCATAGTTCCACCAAGTCCTTTTACTATATCTTCTGAACCAAAAATAAGTGCAAGTGCCAAAGCCACCCCTATTAACAGAGTTATTATTGCTGTCATGTTTGGATCAGTCAACATTTTGAATACTCCAAATCCTATGCACCCAATAGCCCCAAGTGAAAAGACTATTTTCAGTCCATTATTCATATTTGTCAGAAAAGTTACAAGCGTTGCAAATATCCCCGCATTTCCACTTGTAGTTGCCTGACTTATCACAGTTGTTACCAAAAACAAAATTATTAGACACAGTAATTGAAATTTTTTATTTAACAATACATTCTTAACTTTTATTTTTTTCATTATTTATCATCCCCTTTTATACAAAAAAAGAGCCTGTACAAAATTTCAGAAATATTTTTTCCGATAATTCTGCACTCAGGCTCCTATATTTAATTTTATATATTTGTTTTTTATCACAATATTCTGGTTAAGGACTCCTAATATTTAAATCTAATTTCATATTTTCACCTCGCTTTTGAACAAAAAAAGAGCCTGTACAAAATCTCAGAAATGTTTTTTCCAATAATTCTGCATTTAGGCTCTCTATATTTAATTTTACGCTACTTTGTTTTATTCTTCTTTTAAAATGAGTTTAAGGAAAAGTTCTGTATCCTGCCTATACACCTCCTAAAACTGGGCTCTCATTTTTTACGCTGTTTTATTCTTGCATTAATGTTACCTCAATTTTTTCAAAAAGTCAAGCCCTTTTAAAAATTTTTTTCCACATAAACTTTCCCAAATTTTCCTAAATTTTGGAAAGCACGCTTACAAGTTTCTCAAATTTAAAAATTTTTAGAAACTTATCGTGATTTTTTTACCACAAAAAATTGTGAAAAAATGACTTTCGTTTACACTCAAAAACTCACTTCGTTCGTGTTTAATTTCTAAGAAATTAGGAATGTGTAAAAATTTTTGTGTAAATAAAACAGCAAAGTATTGAATTTACTGAATTCATCTATTAACTTACACAAAATTATGGACACTCTCGAAATTTAGTAATATCTATACCTTCAAAAAATTATTTTTACAGAAAAGGACAGCTTTTTACTGTCCCTAAACCTATCTGTATTTACTCTCATTAGAAATTTTTATCTTTCCAGCTCATCCAAAACTTCTATATCTTCTATTCTAAAATCACCACTTATACCTCCCAAATTTTTATCATAATTTGTACCATTTAAACTTTTACTTTTCTTTTTCCTGTTCCGTTTTTCTATACTTATTTGTCGTTCCTTAGACAATCTTTTTTTCTTATCCAACACTTTTATGGCTCCTATATTCTTAATAATTTTTTTTATTTTTTCCCTTTCCTGAACTTTGGAATTATCGTTTTTTAAAAGTTCATCCTGCAATTTTTGTTGGATTTTTACTTCAATATTTTCTTTTCTTGCTTCACAATCTTCCTTTATTTTTATTTCTCTTTTTAACCAGCCCAAGTAATATTTTTGCTCACTTACATCCAAATTTTTGTTAAGTTCTTTTTGCAATCCTTCTATTTTAATTTTACTCTCCGCAATATTTTTCTCCAATTTTGAAAATTCATAACTTGAATATTTATCTTTTATCAAAGTTTCCTGACTGACTATTTCTTCATTATTATCTAACTCTTTCACTAATTTTTTTAGTTCTTTTTCAATTTTATTTATCTCTTTCAGTCCATCTTTTTCATAAATAAATTGCAAATGATTTATATTATACAATCCATTTTTTTCATCATTGCATTTAATGTTTTTCTCTTTTAAATTTTCATATATCATGTCCTTTTCATTTTCAAAATTTGCAATTTTTCTTAAATATTTTTCCCTAATATTTTCAACTCGTTTATCAAAAATATACTTCTTTTTCCAGTCATTTTGAATTTCATTTCTTAAACTTTCTAAATTTTTTAAATTCTTTTCTTTTATAATTTTTAAATATTTTATCCTGTTTTTCTCTTTTGTGTTTTTTAGTTCCTTGTCAATTTTTTTGTTCTCATTCAGAAATTTATAGTACTTTTTATCTGTCATCAAGTTATATACAGTATTTTCAATTTTATCTTTTGACATCTTCTTTTTTATATCCCTGACACTTTTTTCTAACCTTCTCAATTTTTCCAAATTTTCTAAATCTTCTATTTTATCTCTTTTTAAACTTTCATATTCCCTTTCCAATTTTTTCAATTTTTCAAGTAATTTTTTCATTAAATCTGTTCCAGCTTTTAAAATTCTGCTTTTATTAAATATTCTCTTCTTAACTTTTTCCTTATCACTTAACTCACTTTCTTTTCTATACAAAATCTTGCCATCAATATTTACTGGTTCACGGTTTAACTCATAAACTTTCTTATAGTCATTATTATTTTCTGCATCCCTTTTCTGATCCTTTAACGATTTTGCACTTACTTTCTCTATTCCTTTTTTTTCAAGTTCAAAATTTAAAAACGTTTCCCATTCTTTCCTTATATTTTTTAACGTACTTCTCTCATTCCATTTTTCATCTTTTCTCCAACCGCCTTTTTCTACATTTTTAGGATTATATCTCTTAAAATACTTATTCTTATCTCTTTTAATATCATCAATTTTCCTTTCAAAAAACATTATATGCACATGTGGTTGCATATCCCCATCAAAACTTTTTGGATTGTGCATTGCATAGTTATACACATATTCTTTTCCAAAAAGATTTTCACAAAAATTATCTACTATCTTTTTATTTTCTTTGGGAGTAAACTCTCTCGGCAATGAAATTTCAAGTTCCCTGTACAGATTAGAATTTTTTCTCTCATAAGTTTCTGCACATTTCCAAAAGTCTTTGATGTCATTAAACTCTTCAGGAAGATTCCTTACTTCTTTAAAAAGTAAATCCTTTTTTTTATCATATTTTTTCTCTCTGTTTATGTAATCCGAATGTACAGTAGGCGGAATATATTTACTTCCTCTTTTGCTTTTCTTCATTCTAAGATGAAATATCGCCACAATTATACCCCCGTATTATTTTTTATAATCACATATTTTATATATTTATTATTTATGAAAAAACTTCTGTCTAATAAAATATCACAATCTTTAAAGTTTATATCAACATCTGAAATATTTTCAATTTTATACATCCATATTTTATCATTTCTATACAACTTCATATTGTATTTTCCCATTTTATTATCACTTACTTTTATCATTTTCATAATTTTTACAAATGTTTCCTCGCTTATATATTCCTTTATTTTTATATCATTTATTTGATTGTTTACTATTAATCCTACATTTCTCTTAAAAATATCTATTGTTTCATTTATCCTTTTTTTAGGTAAAGTCTTGTAAAAAAAACATATATGCTCCTTTCCCGTCGTTGTTCTTAATAATCTTATATCATATATTTTCATATATCCCTCCCAAATTATTTTTTAAATATTTAAACTTTCTTTTTAGTATTTTAATCTTCTCATAATTACAAAAACTAACCATAATATATATTACGATTAGTTTAGTTCTTATTTTATTCTGCTATACATTTTTTTGATTCAACAATTTTTTTTAATTGCTCAAAATCATATTCACCGTACTTTTCATTTTCCGCTTCTAAAGTAATAACATTCCCACCTTTCAAAAATAGTTCTATTTTAGTATCATACATTCCTTTTGCTCCTCGATACATCATTGATTTTAATCCTTTCCTTAACTCTTCAATTCGCCTTATCCCTATTAACTCGCTAGAAGTAATTATCAAATTTCTTAAATATATATTTCCGTTTGTATATTTTACTCTTTCTTCTCTTAATTTCCCAGAAAAGTCAAATCCAGCTTCTATTATCAATTTCTCATAACTTTTGTGCATTTCACTAAGTGATTTATATTTTTCCTGAATGACTTCCCCTGTAATTAATTTTATATTTAACTTAAATATTTTAAACGAAAACGGATTTCTTTCAATTTTTTCAATATCATTTACATCTATTATTCTATCATCAACTTCAATTTGAGTTTTATTATTTAATGTATTATTTATTATGTTCATATATCATCATCCTTATATGTAATTTTAAATTTTCTCACACGTGAGAAAAATTATTAATTTATTTACAATATTCTCCAATTGTATAATTTCCCAGCATATCTTCATCAACTTTATAAATATTTTTATTCTCAAGAACAACATAAAAACTTTCGCCGTCATTTTGACTATATATCTTCATAACTTTATTTATTCTACAAATATCTAAAATTTCCTGTTGTTGTTTCTCCTGAATATCTTTATTCTCTTTTGCTTTATTTTTTAAATTATTTTCCTGAAATTTTATTATACTCATAACAATTATGAATATCCCTAAAATCATTAATACTTTAACAAAATATTTCAATTTCCTATCTCGTTTCCTTTCTTAAAATAATTTTGATTTTCTCACACATGAGAAAAACCATTTCAAATTAATTTATATTCATCAAAATAACATCCCCAGTAATTAACAACCATACTTTTATCCTTAATTTTTATTGAATTTATCTTATTTTTATCAATCTTCTTCAAAATCATCATTCCTGCTTTTCAATTTTTTTATTTCCATCTCCCATTTTTCAATATTTTTATATGCTTTCTCAATTTTTTTACTTAATTTCTGTATTTTTTCATCAAAATTAATTTCTATTTCTTCCTTGCCTTTTTTTTCTATTTCCTTAATCTTTTTAGCTGCTTCAAGTGGATCTTCAAGAATTTCCACAATCTCTGCTTCTTCGAGTTTATCATTGTTTTTCTTTATATATTCCAATGTCCTAACACTTGCTTCTGCAATTGCAGGATTTCTGTATTTTTCAAACTGTTCCCATCTGTTAATTTCACGATAAACCATATTCTTATCAAGCCCTAACGAATTAAACCAGGCTACAAATGTTCCTGTTCCATGACTTGATAAAATTTGCTGAATTCTTTTCAGTTTTCTTCCCATCTCAAGAGCTTTTTTTGCCATAAACTTTCCAATCTGCTGTATATCTTCCTCAGTCTGAGTTACTTCCTTTATAACATTTTCATCAGTTATCTCATATTTATCAAAATTAAAACTACTATGATAACTTTCAACTTCTATTTTTCGATTTTTATTAATATTTAACAGTTCCTGTCTATCCATAATATCTCCTGCCAAAAAAATTATAAACAATTCAAATAACTGTGATTCAATTTTTACACAGTTATTAAATTGTTATTGTTCTATTGGTTTCCCCAAATGCGAGAAAATCCTTCCTATCTTTTATTTATACAAACTTCATTATACAAAAATTCATTTACTAAATTTTTATAATCTATTGCTGCATTGCTACTCTTTTTAAAACTAAATATATCCTTATGTTCTTCCATCGAATTTGAGATATTTGCATCTTCTCTCACATAAATATCCGAATACTTTTCTTTTAAAATCTTTTTCATTGCCATATGTGCTTTTTTAAACACTTTTGTATTTTCCTTCACTTGCACAAAAAATATTTTATAAAGTTTAATTTTGGGATTATCCATTTTTGCAATTTCCATCATTTCAAGTAAATCCCTAAGTCCATTCGTATCTATAAATGAAGCTTTTGAAGGTGCAAAAACATAGTCTGTTACATTTAAAATACCTCTTATTGTGTTATTCACAGTACCTTCTGTATCAATTACTATAAAATCATATTCACTAAAGTTTTCAAAAAAATCCTTAAATATTTTCAGTTGCTCCTGCCCACTTTCATCTCCTTCTCTTTTGAAAAATTCATCAATCTGATTGAAATAAATATTACTAATTATTATATCCACTCCATTTTTTTCGTTTATATACTTCTCCTTGTTTACCATTCCTAAACTATCATAGCACTCCTTTAATGCTTCAAAAATTGTATTATCATTTCTTACATCAAGATATGAAGCTATCGTCCCTCTTGGATCTGTATCAATTAATAAAACTGTTTTTCCTTTATTTTTTAAAGCATAAGCAATATTTATCCCTGTTACTGTTTTCCCAGCTCCACCTTTTGGATTAATCACGCTAATTATTTTCATTTTATTTCCTCCTGAATTTTTTTTATTATTATAAATTCATTTTATTTCCATTTCTTCTAATTCTACAAGTAATTTTCTTAATTCTTTTATATATTTAACAAATCTAATTGGATCAACTATATAAAAGAAATTTTTCTGAGTTTCCTTTTTTTTAACCGCATAACCTATTGGCTCACCATCAATTAAAAGTGTTCCTTCTTGTAAATTTATCCTTACAAAATCTATTGATTCCCCAATTAAAGCCACAACTTTTTCTAAATCAACATTTGCACTCATTTTACTTTCCTCACTTTCCAAAATTCTTCAAATAATTTCTTTCCTATTTCCTTCCTTCTGCTTTCCCATACAAACTCCAAAGTATCCAGTCTCTCACGAAATCTGTCCAGTAGTGCATCATTTCCTTGTGTATCCATAAAATCAGCAATTTCTTCTTTTCCTAAATTTGTTGATACAATAATACATTTTTCTTTTTCATAGAAAAAATTAAATATTGTATATAACTTTGACTTTCCCCAAGTTTCTGATATATTTTCCTTTCCCAAGTCATCTAGTATTATCAAATCTGCTTGAAGCAAATCCTTAAAAACCTGTTCTTCAGTTAAATTATTAAAATTACTAAAAGTTGACTGGATTCTCTGATAAATTCCATTTAAAGTAGTTCTATAGACTTTATAATCATTTTTTAGCATTTCATTAAACACACACAGGCTGTAAAAACTTTTTCCTGTACCTATCTCTCCACATAAATACAATCCTAACCCATTCTTTTGAGCTTCTTTAAAATGCTCACAATAATATTCAAGTTTCTGTTTAATTATTTTTTCTTTTTCAGATAATATTTCAGAATTTTCAAAAACATATTCTTTCCATCGAACCGGCAAACTTGAAATATTAAGAAAATATTCAATTTTTTTCCGTAATTCCTGTTGCCTAAGTTGTCTACCTGCTTGTATCGCCTCCTTTAACCCATCATCAGAATCCATACTCTTTTTTTGTTCCTGCTGATTTTGGTTTTGCAATTTTTTTATCTTGTTTTCTGCCAGTTGACTTAACTTCATCATAATAAGCTCCTTCCAATATTTTTATAAACTTTTCCTCATTCAGAAAATCATCAAATGATATTTTCCAGTTTGATTTATCAGTTCTTCCAAGTAAAAAATTTATATTTTTTATTTTAAACATAGTTTCTAAGATTTCCTCCTGAGTAAATTTCTCAAGTAGTTCAGATAATTTTTTCCTTCTGTTCTCTGTAAAAGATTTAATTAAACTTAATTCACATTCTTTTGCTAATTCATTCCATTTTTCCATAAAGAGAGAATAAGTATTTAATAACTTAGTATTTAATTCTTTAGTACTTAATGTATTAGTATTTAATTGTCCTTGATTTTGTACGGCTTCACTTTGTAGTTTTACATTTTGTAGACCTACATTTTGTACCTCTACATTTTTTAATTGGCGTTCTTCTTTTTTCAAAGGTTTTTCATAAATATTATAAATATACTCAAATTGATTTTTTCCTTTTCGAGGTGGTAATTTTTCTATTCTTAAATATCCAAATTCTTTTAATTCATTTAAAGTGCTATTTATAGCTCGCTCTCCTTCAACACAAATAGAAATTAAACCTTCTATAGAATAATCCCAATCAGGAGGTAAACTTAACATTAGTGTCAATAATCCTTTTGCTTTTAATGTCATCTTTCTTTCTTTCAAGTGAGTGTTTGAAATTACCGTATAATTATTATTTTTATTTACCTTAAATACAGCCACTTATCCACCTTCCTCTTTTAAATTCCCTTAATTCTTTAAATAATTTTCAATTTTATTTCTCAATAAATTGAAACATATCATAATTTATTATACTCTTCCTTTAGTTACTTCTTTGTATTCATTAAGATATTTAGCTGTTTTTAATGGATCAAAATAATATTTCCAAATACCATTTATTTTTTCCGCTTTAACAAAATCTAAATCTCCTCTTCTTGCTAATGCTACAAATTTCCAGTAACTTAAATTTATTTGTTTAGAAATCCCTGTTACAGTATATAAAGATTTCCCTTTTTTTTTCATTTTTATCATCCTTTCTTGATTAATTTAAATTTATTACAATTTATTTTTACTTAATTCAATTATATCACATTTTCGTAAGTTTTCAACATATTTATTTAATAAAATAAGTTTTAAATTTTTTTTTGAAATAAAATACTATTTCTTTTTTGTTATTACTGATAAATATGTTATAATTTATTTGTATTTATTAGCTTCTATATAAAAATATACTAATCTAATATAATTTTTAGTCGGGAGGACAAATGAAACTACATGAAAAATTAAAATTCGAAAGAGAGAAACAGGGATATACCTTGAATGAACTATCTGAATTAACTGGTTTACATAGAATTACTTTACACGACTATGAAACAGGAAAGATAAAGAATATTCCTTCAGACAAAATACTACTATTATCTAAAATTTATAAAAAAGATCCCAATTATTTTCTTTTAGATAATGATAAAAATATAAAATCTCATAATGAAAATATACATAACATTGAAGATATTAATGCAATAATGCTTGTAAATAAACAATTATTAGAGTCCCTGTCAATAGATAGTGAAGAAATAAAAAAATTTTTAAAAAAATACTATAAATTTATCATAAAAAATATTGAATAATTTTAAGAAATTCTACTCTGTATAAATATATTATACAAGGAGGATTTCTTATGGAAAGAAATTTTAAAAAAGTAACTGAAAACACTGGCAGAAAAGAGGTGTTTAAAGTTATGCATGATAAAGTTGAAATTATAAATGATTTCAATACAAATGAAAAAAGAGAAGCTAGAATTATTTTTCACGATCAAAAAATTTATGTTATTCTGTATCAAAATTTAAATTTTGAAGAATTGAAATGGCTCAATTTTTATATTCTAATTTATGGTAATCAAAGTTACGGAAAAAATACTTTCTTTGAATTTAAATTAAACAAAAATAATTTAATTTATCATCTTCAAGTGTGGAACATCATTGAAAATAAAAAATTTAAATCTAAAAGTATTTCTTTATTAGTAAAAGCACTTTCAAGCAAGGCAGGTGTTTAACAATGAGAAATCCTAACGGAACAGGAAGTATTTTTAAGAAGAAAGGGAAATCAAGAAAGCCATATATTGTACGAGCAGCTGCTTATTTAACAGAAGAAGGGAAATATAAAAGACCTATTATAGGAAGTGCTGAAACCTTAAAAGAAGCCAAAAAAATACTTTTTGAATTTAATTCAAGAAATTTAAATGTTGATTATGCCGATTTAAAATTAATTGATTTATTTAATCACTGGACTGAATCAAATCACGTTAAAAATATAAAAACAGAAGAAACGTTTTACAGATATTCTACTGATTTCAAAAGTATATTTGAAGATATACTAGAATGTAAATTTATATTTCTTGATTATAAAGATTATCAGACAAGACTTGATAAGTATGCTAAAAATAAAGGAAAAGCAGCTCTTACAGTTTTAAAATCAATATATGTAGATGCAATAAAGAATAAAATTGTATCAGAAAATATCCCACTATATTTAGAATCTTCATCACAAATTACCAAAACTGTTGAAAGAGTAGTGTTTGAAGATAATTTTGTAAGACTTTTATGGAAAAGATATGAAAATACTAAAGATAGGTATAGTGCTATGATTTTGATGTTATTCTATTCTGGAATGAGAAGTGCAGATCTACTTAGAATAGAAAATAAAAATATTAACTTAAAAGAGCGATACTTTGTAACAGGATCAAAAACCGAAGCCGGAATGAATAGGCAAATTCCTATTCATCATTTAATTTTTCCTATTATAAAAAAATTTATGAATGACGACAAGTATTTGTTTAAAGAACAATATGATTCTTTAAAGTATCAATTTGATAAAATTCTTTCAGAATACAATACTTCAGGTAATTTACATTCAATTAGACATACATTCATAACTAAAATGCGACGTTTAAAAAATGAATCAGCTTCAAAAATAAAAAAAATTGTTGGACATAAGGAAAAAGACATTACAGATGGTGTATACACTCATTGGACTATCAAAGAATTAAGAGATGTTATAAATAAATTAGTCTATTAAAATAGTTGCCAATAAGTTGCCAGTAAGTTGCCAATAAATTTTTAATGTATTGAAATAAGTAGAAACAGATTAAGACAGGATAAAACTGCAAAGTACTATAAATAAAAGAAAAAAGTGCAATTCAGCATAAACACTGATTTGCACTATATATCACATTTTTAGCTATTCTAATGGTGCCCAGACGCGGAATCGAACCACGGACACAGGGATTTTCAGTCCCTTGC